>NZ_JBAZAH010000005.1:0-56511 GCF_041672065.1 Aliarcobacter sp.
CTTCAAAAATCAAACATCAGCAAGAAATATTTACTTGCAAATGTTCTTTAAAAATATATTGTTAATAAAATATTGCCTTTTTTAATTTTCTCTTCATTTTAAGTTATTCTTTATAAAAAGGCTTTTTAGCGTAGAAGTTAAATAGTGGAAAATCTCCATAATCTCTTTTGAAAACAAAAACTCTTTCATAAATAAAATTAGAAAAACCAAGTTCAAAACAGATTTCTTCTAACTCTTCTTTTGAAAATCCAAAGTGATAAACACCTTCGTTATTATATTTTTTATGAAAAGTTCCATCCTCTTTTTCTAAATCATTTATACAAAGAGTTCCACCAGTTCTTAAAGCTTTAGATGCTTTTTTAAAAAAAATATCTAAATTTTTTATATGGTGAAGTGACATTGAAGTTACTATTAAATCAAAACTATTTTCTTCAATAGAGTCGTTTTCTATGTCGTGTTTAAATGCTTTTATATTATCCAAGGCTCTCTCTTTTGCTTTATTATTAAACTCTTCTACCATTCCAATTGAATTATCAAATCCAATAACTTTATTTGAGTTATTTTTTAAAGCAAAGGATACAAGACCAGTTCCACAACCATACTCTAAAATATTTTTTACATTTTTTAAATCTACATTTTTTCTAATATTTTCTATACAAGCTTCTGTTCTATCAAGTGTTGTTTGCTTTTTATCCCAATCTTTAGCTCTATCATCAAATTTGCTCAAATCTTATCCTTAAACTAATTTTAGGCAAGATTATAACTAAAAGTGAATTAAGAGAGCAAAATGAGCATAAGATATTTTTTTAGTAATAAAAGTGATGGAAACTTAGCATTTCATGTTGATGATGATATAAAAAATGTAGAAAAAAATAGAGAAAATTTAGCAAAAAAATACTCATATAAAAATGAAAATTTAGTATATATGAATCAAATACATAGTGATAATATTGTAATTGTAGATGAAAAAAGTCCAAAATTAATTGATAGTTGTGATGCAATTATTACAAATAGAAAAAATCTTCCACTTATGGTAATGGTTGCAGATTGTATTCCAATAATAGTTTTTGATGAAAAAAAAGGTGTAATTGCAGCTATTCATGCAGGAAGAAACTCAACATTTATGCAAATAGCAAAAAAAACAGCCAAACTTTTTATTGAAAAATTTAACTCAAACCCAAAAGATATTAAAGCAATTTTAGGTCCATCTATTCAAAAGTGTTGTTATGAAGTAAGTATTGAGATGGCAAAAATTGTTGAAACATCTTTTGGAAAAGATTTTGTAAATGAAAGAAATATAGATTTACAAGGAATAAACAAAGCTCAATTAAACTCTTTAGGAGTTGAAGATATAAAAGTATCACATATTTGTACAAAGTGTGGTGGCTTTGACTATTTTTCATATAGAGAAGATAAAAAATGTGGAAGATTTGCTGCTGTTATAATGATTGAATAAACGGCACTATTAAGCTATTTTTTGATACTATCCTTGCTTATTAAAAACCAATTAGGGGAGAAGTATGAGTTTTAAAGTTACAAAAGAGTTGGCTCTTGATTATCATAAAAATGATAAAGCTGGAAAAATTGGTGTTTACACAACAAAGAGCTTTAAGAATAGAGATGATTTAAGTCTTGCATATACTCCTGGAGTTGCTTATGTTTGTGAAGAGATAAAAAGTAATCCTCAAGATGCTTTTTTATATACAACAAAAAGAAATCTTGTAGCTGTTATTTCAAATGGAACTGCTGTTTTAGGACTTGGAAATATAGGAGCACTTGCATCAAAACCTGTTATGGAAGGAAAGGCTGTATTGTTTAAAGAGTTTGCAAAAGTTGACTCTTTTGATATTGAAGTAGATGAAGATGATATTGATAGATTTTGTGATGTTGTAAAAGCAATTAGCCCAACTTTTGGTGGAATTAATCTTGAAGATATAAAAGCACCTGAGTGTTTTGCTATTGAAGAGAGACTCATTGAAGAGCTTGATATTCCTGTTATGCATGATGATCAACACGGAACGGCAATAATTACAAGTGCAGCACTTTTAAATGCTTGTGAAATTTTAAATAAAAGAGTTGAAGATTTAAAAGTAGTAGTTGTTGGAGCAGGTGCTGCTGCAATTGCTTGTTCAAAAATGTATAAAGAGCTTGGAATTACAAATTTAATTATGTGTGATTCAAAAGGTGTTTTAAATGAGACAAGAGATGATTTAAATCAATATAAAAAAGAGTTTGTAAGCGATTATGAGACTATGGAAGATGCTTTTAGAGATGCTGATATGGTTTTAGGGTTGTCAAGACCAAAAACTTTTACTCTAAAACATATAGAGCTTATGTGTGATGAACCAATTGTATTTACTCTTGCAAATCCAACTCCTGAACTATTTCCAGATGATGTAAAAAGTGTAAAACCAAAAGCAATAACTGCAACTGGAAGGTCTGATTTTGCAAATCAAGTAAATAATGTATTAGGATTTCCATTTATCTTTAGAGGTGCTTTGGATGTTCAAGCTATGAAGATTACAATGAGTATGAAAATAGCTGCAGCAAAAGCTATATCAAATTTAGCAAAAGAGCCAATAACAGATGAAGTAAGAGCTATTTTTGGAGATTTGAGTTTTGGAAAAGATTATATTATTCCAACTCCTTTTGATAAAAGATTACTTATTGAAGTATCATCAGCTGTTGCTCTTGAAGCCTTTAATTTAGGAATTACAAGAGTTAAAAAATTTGATGTAGAAAGCTATAGAAAAGAGCTTGAAAATTTAAAATAGTATGGAAAATATGGAACAATATATATTAAAAATTGCAACAAATGATGCAAAAGGACTTATTTATAATATCTCAAAAGTTCTTTTTGCAAATAATTTAAATATTGATACAAATGCTGAATATGTAGATCCCCAAACAAAAAATTTCTTTATGAGAAGTTTAATATCTGGTAATGTATCTTCAAATATTTTATTAAAAGAGTTAAAAGAGGTTTTACCGCAAGGTTCTCAAATAACTTTAAATAAAAGAACAAAAAAAGATGTTGTACTACTAGCTACAAAAGAGGCTCATGTTTTAGGTGATTTACTTATAAAATATATATCAAATGAGTTAAATGCAAATATAAAAGCTGTAATTGCAAATCATGAAGATTTAAGAAATTTAGTCGAGAAGTTTGATATTCCATTTTTCTGTATTAGTGCAGATAATCTATCAAAAGAGCAGCACGAAGAGCTTTTAAAATCAAAAATAGATGAGTTTAATCCAGAACTTATAGTTTTAGCAAAATATATGAGAATTTTAACACCAAATTTTGTTGAAAAGTACAAAGGTAAAGTTTTAAATATCCACCACTCATTTTTACCAGCATTTATAGGTGCAAATCCATATAAACAAGCCTTTGATAGAGGAGTTAAAATTATTGGTGCAACAGCTCACTTTGTAACAAATGATTTAGATGAGGGACCAATTGTTTATCAAGATGTTGTAAGAGTAGATCACACTTACTCTTGGGAGGATATGAGAAATGCTGGAAGAGATGTTGAGAAAGTAGTACTTTCAAATGCCTTTGAACTTCTTTTAAATGATAGAGTTTTTGTATTCAAAAATAAAACGGTGATTTTATAATGTTCAATATAGTACTTCATGAGCCAAGAATTCCTGGAAATGTTGGAACTATTGGAAGATTAGCCTTTGCTTTAAATTGTAAACTACATTTAATAAAACCTTATGGGTTTAAAGATATTACAGAAAAAGAGTTAAGACGAGCAGGGCTTGATTATTGGTTTGATTTGGATGTTTTTGAGTATGAAAATATTGATGATTTTTGGCAAAAAAACCCTCTCTCATCAAGACACTTTTTAGCAACAACAAAGACAAAGAGATTATACTTTGAGGAAAAATTTGAAGTAGGGGATTATTTCTATTTTGGAAGAGAGGATGCTGGATTGCCTGAAGAGATATTAAAAAAAGCAGAAAATAGTTTGGTTACAATTCCAATGACAAATAGGGCAAGAAGCTTAAATCTTGCAAATAGTGTATCAATAATAACTTATGAAGCTCTAAGACAAAATTACAACTTTTTTGAGATAAGTTAAATATAATGAAGCAAAATAGTGTCTATAAAGATAGTTTAATTCTAGGATTTGCAATATTTTCTATGTATTTTGGAGCTGGAAATGTTATTTTTCCTCCATACTTAGGATTAATTAGTGCAAGTGATTGGAAAATATCATTTTTTGCATACTTTTTAGCTGATATTGGATTTGCTACTATTGCTATGTTTGCTTTATTAAAAGCAGGTGGAAATGTTGATAATCTTACTTCAAAACTTGGAAAAATAAATGGTAAGATTTTAATGGCAATAGTAATATTGTGCATAGGACCATTGATTGCACTACCAAGAACAGGAGCTGTTACTTACGAGATGCTTATAATTCCATATTTTGGAGATAGTAGTCTAAATTCGATAATAACTTCAATTTTTTATTTTGGGCTTATTCTGTTTTTTACATTAAAACCAAGTAGTATGATAGAGATTTTGGGGAAGGTTTTATCTCCTTTGCTATTTATATCTTTGCTTATTCTTATTATAAAAGGGGTAATTACACCTTTAGGAGATATTGTAAAAAATGATAAAAATGATACTATATTTTTTGATGGATTGATTTTAGGTTATCAAACACTTGATATGTTGGCAGCTTTAGCTTTTGGAATTATTGTTGTTAAGCTTTTAAAATCAAAAGGTTATAGTGATAATAAAACAACATTTAAAGTTGTTTCAAATGCTTCAATCTTGGCTGCTTTTGGAATTATGCTTGTATATTTTGGTTTAGCATATTTGGGAGCAACTACAAGCTCTTTATATGGATCTGATATTGAAAAAGTAAAACTACTTAATTTAATCATATATAATCTTTTTGGAAGCAATGCATCAATTGTTTTAGCATTTGTTGTATTTTTAGCTTGTTTTACAACAGGAGCTGCACTTGTTAGTGTTACAGCTGAGTATTTTTCAAAAATAAGTAATGGTAAGTTTAGCTATAAACAGTTGGTTGTTTTAACATCTTTATTTGCAATATTTATTACAAATTTTGGTTTAGAAAATATTATAAATTTTGCTGCACCAATTTTATTTATAGTATATCCAGCAGTTATTGTTTTGGTTTTTTTAACTTTTTTTGATAAATATATTACAAATCAAAATATATATAAATTTACAAGCTTTGCAACTATTTTTTACTCTATTTTTGAACTTATTTCAAACTCATATTTTAAATTTGAGTTTATGCAAGAAATACCATTTTATAATGAAGGATTAGCTTGGATTATTCCAGCAATATATTTTTATTTGTAGGATATTTTGTAAAAGATAAAAAGCGAAACTCTTAAGATAGAGTTTCACTCTTTTTTGATGATTTAGATATTAAAGATTCACTCTTTTTAATAAGAATATTAATAGCTTTTAGTTTCTTCTCAAGCTCTATACTCTTTTTTAAATCATAATCTTTAAGTTCACTTATTTCAAGTTTTATCTTCTTTTTTCTTAATTGTAGATTTTCAAGAATCTCACTTATTTTCTCTTCATGAGAGTTTTTTAATATATCTTTTTTAAGATACTTTTTTACCTTATCTACAACTTTACTTAGTTTCATTTTTCACCTCACTAATTTTTTTGATAAGTTCACTATTTAAAAATAAAATACTAGCAACTTCAACAAGTTTTTTCTGAATAGCATAACCAGTTGCACTATCATTCATATATGAAGTTGCCATTGTTGATTTGATTTTATCTTCTCTAATTAGTGCATCAATCTCTTCGCTACTTGCTAAATCATTTTGTACTAATTCAGATTTTATAAACTCAAATTGAGTTAGTTGCTCTGCATCATCTTCCAAAGATTTAAGAGTATCAATATCTATTAAAATCTCTGCAAGCTCTTTTCTTAAGATATTATACTCCTCTTTAATAAAGCTATTTCTACTTTTTAAATAGAAGTTTACATTTTTTTGAATATCTCTTGTATCTTTTAAAACTTCAACAATTAAAGAAGCAGCTTTTTTGAGCTCTCCAGCCTCTTTTTGTTGAAAATCAAACATATTTGTTTGAGCAAGTGATGAGTATTTTATAATTTCACTATATAAAGATTTTAAATTTGTTTGATAAATTTCATCTATATTTGTATCAATTACTGTAAACTCTTTGTTTAGTTGAACTGCTAAAGTCTCTTTATTAAGTCCAGTCGTATGAAGACTAAGTGCGTGAAGCATTGCTTTTTGACAATTTTCATAAAGATTTATTATCTCTTTTTTTATAGATACTAAAGCAGCATCTGGACTTTCTAAAACAATAGGAGTTAAGAATTTTGGTTTTGAAGCAGATGAAACTTTTTGAGGAAGAATTCTCTCTAAAAATCTTGCTATAGAAGGTATAAAAGGAGATAAAACTAAAATACCAACTAAACTAAATAGAGTGTGAAATAGTGCAAGTTTCATTCCATAGTTATTATCACTAATTCCAAAATATGGAGCAATTAAATCAACAAAATCTTTAAATTGGTAGATAAAAATAGTAATAATAGAAGCTGTTACAAAGTTAAAAATAACATGCGAACCAGCTACTCTTTTTGCATCTTGAGTGGAAGTAAAAGATGCTACAATCGCTGTTAAAACTGTACCAAGATTTGCTCCAATTGCCAAAGATAAAGCATTTATATATGAAATACTATCTGCATTTAAAGCTGTAATAACAATTGCTAAAGTTGCTGCACTTGATTGAATAACAATTGTTACAAAAAGACCTATTAAAATATATAATAAAATTCCAGCATAACCATCCATTGCATAGCTTGCTAAATCAATTTGATCTTTAATTACATCAAATCCATCTTTCATATATGCAATTCCTAAGAAGATAAAACCAAGTCCTAAAAGAACATTTCCAGTTCCTTTAAATGAGTTTGTTTTAAAAAATCTTAAAATTACACCAAATACAAGCATAGGAAATGCATAAGCTGAGATTTTAACATCAACTCCCAAACTTGAAACTATCCAAGCTGTTGTTGTACTTCCAAGGTTTGAACCAAATATTACTCCAATTCCTTGAACTAAAGTAATTAATTCAGCTCCCACAAAAGATATTGTAAGAAGTGTTGTTATTGTTGAACTTTGAACTATAGAAGTTGCCACAAGACCAGTTGCAATTGCATAAAAACTATTATAAGTAAACTTTTGTAAAAGTCTTTCTAAAAGACCTCCTGATAGTTGTTTGAAACCATCTTGCATAAAGAACATACCAATAATAAAAATGGCAATTCCACTTAAAAGTACAGTAAAGTTTTCATAAGTGATTACTAAATAACCAAGAAGTAAAAACCCTAAACTCATAGAGATATTTTTTACCAATCAAGCCCCCTGAAGTATATTTAAAAATAAATGGGATTGTAGCCAAAAATTAATTAATAAGCAGTTTTTTGATACTATTTAAACTAAAATTAAAAGAGTGGATAAAGATGAGTTCAGTTGATATTTCAATATATATTTTTTTAATATTTTTTATGATTTTTATAATTAAAAAATATAATGTTTTCTCTATCTTATCTTATGGTGGAAAAATTAATAAAAACTTTGAAGAGTGTTATATTATAAGCTATCCTAAAAAAGCAGAACTACACAACAAAGGTGATATTTTTGAGATTGATTTGGATGAGTTTTTTAGATTAAATCCAAAACTAAAAGGGAAAATACCTGTTGAGAAAAGAAGTGGATTAAAAAGTGCCGATGAGTACGATATAAAACAAGAGATAAAAGATAGAAAACAGATACAAAATAAGTATAAAAAACTTGCAAGACAAAAAACTAAAGATAAGAAAAGATAGTTATGTATAATATTTTGATTTTGGAAGATGACTCTTTATTTGCATCTAGTATTGAGGATTTTTTAAATTGTGAAAATTTTGAAGTTGATATCGCAAAAGATTCAGAAGAGGTATTTTCATATACATACTCAAAAAATTATGACCTATATTTGTTTGATATAAATGTTCCAAAACTAAATGGACTTGAAACTTTAAAGATGTTAAGACAAAGCAATGACAACACCCCTTGTATTTTTTTAACTTCATATAAAGATAAAGATACTTTAAAAAGTGGTTTTATATCTGGATGTGATGATTATATAAAAAAACCTGTTGATTTAGATGAGTTAAATTTAAGATTAAGAGCTATTTTAAGAAGAGAAAACAAAGGTTTTTCAAAAGTTATTTTAGAAGATAATCTATATTTTAATCAAGAGGATAAAAGAGTCTATAAAGATAATGAAGATTTAAATCTTCCTTCAAAAGTTTTAGAACTACTTGAGCTTTTTATTGAAAATAGAAACAAAATTGTTACAAAAGAGATGATTTTTTCAAGACTTTATAGCAAAGAGCAGACTCACAGTGAAGGTGCTGTAAGAGTCTATATAAATCAGATTAAAAATATTTTTGAAATAAAAGATGATGTGATAAAAAATATAAAAGGTGTTGGATATAAATTTGAACTTTAAAAGACTCTTTTTTCATCTATCAAATTTTATATTGATATTTTTTTTACTTCTTTTAATACTATTTTTAAACTCTTTTTTAACTGTTAGGTTTGATTTTTTACAAAATAGTATTGTTTTTATCATTTTTTTATCACTTTTAGGTTCAATTTTATTTTTAATATTTTCAAAAAAGATTTTAAAATCACTTTTAACAAGTGATGAGAGCTTGAAAAATAGTATAAAAAATACTCTTCATGAGTTAAATATTCCAACTTCAACTATTAAAATAAATACTCAATTACTAAAAAAAAGTATAAGCGATGAAAAAACGCTTCAAAGAGTAGAGAGAATTGAAAAAGCAAATGAGAGTTTGTTTGAACTTTACAAAAATATGGAGTATGAGTTTCAAAAAGTTCTTGAAAATATAGATAAAGAGGAGTTTTGTCTGCTTGAATCTATAAATAAAACCTTAGATAAATTTGAAGATATAAAAAAAGATACAAAGATAGATTTAAACTTAAAAGATATTAGTTTATATAGCGATTATAAGGGTTTTTTAATAGTTTTAGATAATCTTATATCAAATGCAATTAAATATAATGATAAGAAAAATCCATATATAAAAATTGAATTAAATGAAAATATTTTATCTATTTTTAACAAAGGAGAAAAAATTGATGCAAAAAATTTAATGCTAGTTTTTGATAGATTTTTTCAAGAAGACTCTTCAAATATTGGTCATGGAATTGGACTTGCAGTTGTAAAAGAGTATTGTGATAGAAATAGAGTTGCTATAAATATAAACAATATTGAAGATGGTGTAAAAATAAGTTTAAATCTTAAAAACATAGTTAAACAAGCCTAAAATTGGCTTGTTTAAAATATTAGAAACTATATTTTAAATTTATATAACCATATCTTCCTGGGTCATTAAATAAAATTTCATCTCCTCCAACAGTTGTTACATATTTAATATCTTGATAAGTATTTGTTGAGTTATAAACTTTGTCAAATAGATTATCAACTCCTAAAGTTAATTCAAAGTTTTTAAATAACTCTTGAGAATATTTTAAATTTACAAGTGCATATCCAGCAATTTCCTGCTCTTTTGCACTTGCATCATAGCTATCCCATCTATCAACAGCAATTACTTCTGCTTTAAATTTTGCTTTTTTATACTCATAGTTTAAAGCAAAATTTGCTTTAAGTGGTGGAATTTCTGCTAAATCTTTATCTGTATAGTTGCCATCTTTTTTTCCTCTTAAATAAGCAAGTGAAAAATCAAGTGATAAGTCATCTGTAAAATAGTAATATCCACTTACATCTGCTCCATAAATTTTTGCATCTATATTTTCAAATTTTGAACTATTATAGATATAATCTTTTAACTCAGAGTAAAATACTCTTGGTTTAATATTAAAGTTTCCAATAGTTTTCTCAAATCCTAAATCTACCTCATAGTTTTTTGTTTGTTCTAAGTTTGGATTTGATGAAGTTGTTTGTTGATATAACTCTCTTGCATCTGGAACTCTAGAAGATTTTCCAATACCTGCAAAAACCTTATTTTTCTCATCAAAATTATATGCTGTAAACAGATATCCATTTAGTCCAGTATATTTTTTATCATCTACATTTGGTCTTTGAGTCTCTATATCTGTGTAGTCATATCTTAAACCAGCTTCAATATCTAAATTTCCAATAGATTTTTCAACCTTTGTAAAAATTGCTTTATTTGTAGTATCTGTATCATACATCCTATTCATTGTAGCATTTGGAGTAACTACACCTGTAGCTATATTTGTAGAGTGCATTTGACCTCTCCAGTTTCTAACACTTGTATCAAGACCAAGAGTAATTAAACTATCACTAATTTCTAAAGAGTTTTTAACTGTTGCTCCCCAAACTGAAGTTTTTAAGTGGTTTGTCATATATGAAGTTCCATTTCCATTTCTTAATTTTCCACTCATAGGATGATCTACTTTTGAGTAGTAATAATCCAAATTTAACTCTTTAGAAAAACTTCCTAACTCTCTTATTGTATATCCTAAAGTGTAAATATCACTATCATCCCAATCAGCATCCATAGGTCCAGCTGGATACAAAATACCATCACTTCTATTTGCACTATATGAAAGTTTTAAATCTTGATCATCTGTTAGATTAAATTGTAGTTTTGACAAAAAACTATCTTTTTCAAATGCATCTATATCATCACTTTTATATTGAGTTGCAAGAGGAACTCCTCTTTTTCTTTGTTGTTCTAAAAAGTTATCACCATTTCCATCTTTATATGGATCACTTTTTTCAGTTGAAGCAGAGATTAAAGCTTTAACTTTATCATTTCCACCTTCAATTGTTACACTTGCTTTTTTATAGTTAAAACTTCCAGCATTTAAGTTCAATTCACCATGAAATCCCTCTTTTGGATCTTTTGTTTCAACTTTTACAAGACCACTTAAAGTTCCAAAATTTTCAACATCATAAGGTCCTTCAATAATCTTTACACTTTTAATATTATTTGTAACTACATGAGAAGTTGGTGGATCCATTCTATTTGGACAAGCACCATATATTTTAGCACCATCAATTAAGATATTAATATTATCTTTTTTTTGCCCTCTTAATATAATATCATTTGCAATACCATTTCTTCTTACAATTGATATATTTGCAGAGTTTTTCATTAAAGCTTCAGCTAAATCAGCACTTTTTAACTCTTCACTATTTATATCTTTTATAAGTTTTGAGTTTGATTTTTCAACAATATTTACCTGCTCTAATTTAACAGCTTCATTAGCACTTAAAATTGCAGCTAAACCAAAAGATAAAGTAATAATCTTTTTCATAAATTTTCCCTTTTTGAAATAAATTTTGTGAAGTATTGCAAAGAGGTGTTAATTTTATATTAATTAATGAATAAATTTTATAAATTTCTCTAAATAGTTCTATTTATACATAATATAGTAAAATTTCACCATGTTTATTCACCTTGATTTAGATTGCTACTTTGTCTCTGCTCATAGAACTATTGATAAAACTTTGCTAAACATTCCAGTTGCTGTTGGAGGAAAGAGTAATGTTGATATTTTTTCAAATAAAAAGGTTCATAGAAAAGTTGCAACTAACCGTGCTAGTTTTTCAAGTAAAATTTTAGATAGTTCAAGTGTTGAAGATAGAGACTATTTTGTAGATGAAAATGGAAAAATTAGAGGAATTATAACAACTGCATCTTATGAAGCAAGAGCTTATGGAATAAAAACAGCCATGAGTGTAAATGAGGCATTGAGAGTTTGTCCAAAATTAAAAATGATAAAACCAAATTTTGAGTTATATGATAATTTATCAAATAATTTAAAAAATCTTTTAGAGCTTGAAATCCCACTAATTGAGCAATTTTCAATAGATGAGTTTTTTGGAGATTTAAGTGGATATATAGAAGAAGATGAGGCTTTTGATTTTGCCAAAAAATTAAAAGAAAAAATTGAAAAAGAGTTGGATCTTCCAGTCTCTATTGGAGTTGCACCAACAAAATATCTATCAAAACTTATGACAGATTTTGCAAAACCAAATGGAGTTAAAGTTTTAAAACAAAACGATATAGAGAGTTTCACAAAAGATATTGAAATATCAAAATTTACAGGTATTGGAAAATCTTTTGTTGAAAAACTATCTGGTTATAATATTAAAACTTTAGGAGATATTAGAAAAAACAGAACTCTTTTTTACTCTTGGGGTAAAGTTGGAGTTGATACATACAATAGAGTTTGTGGAATTAGAGATAATAGTTTAACAATAAATAAAGAGAGAAAATCTCTTGGAATTGGAAGAAGTTTTGATCCAATTTTAAGTAGAGATGAACTTAAAAGAAGAGTTATGATTTTAAGCAGATATCTTAGTTTTATTGTAAATAAAGAGGGTTATAATCCTTTGTCATATCAGTTGCAAATAAGATATGAGTACAATACAAAATCAAAATCACAATTAAATACAAATACAATTTTTAATGAATTTGATTTTAAAAACTATATGCAAGATCTATTTTTAAAAGCAGATATACATAGAAATTATAGAGTTGTACAACTTTATATAACTGTATTTAATTTTGCAAAACAAAATAGTCATACATATAATCTTTTTGAGTATGAAGATGATTTAAAAAAAGAGAAATTAACTAATAAACTGCAGATTTTAAGAGAGAAATTTGGAGTTGATATTGTAAAAAATGGTTCAGAGATAATCTAAAATAGATTCTTTTTTCGATACAATCACAAAAAAATTTTAAGGAATAAGTTTGAAACAAAAACCTATAATTTCATATTTTTATGGTCTTTTTGCAGTTTGGTTTGTAGCTTCTGTATTATTGTATTTGTATGGTGGTTTTTTTGCACTTTATCAAGGTACTATTTTATCAGTTTTGGAGCTTAGTCTATCTTTTGATAATGCAGTTGTAAATGCAACAATTTTAGCAACAATGGCAGTTGTTTGGAGAAAAAGATTTCTTATTTGGGGTATGATTATTGCTGTTTTTGGTGTTAGATTTGTATTTCCTATTTTAATTGTATATTTCTCAACTTCAATGGGACTTCTTGACTCTTTTAATTTAGCAATTAATAATCCAAGTGAGTATGAAAAAATAATTCAAAGCTCTCATCATATAATTATGTCTTTTGGTGGAATGTTCCTTTTAATGCTATTTTTAAAGTTTATTTTTGATGAGAATAAAGATGTTCATTGGATTAAATATATTGAAAATATTGCTGTTAAGTTATCAAAAGTAGGTGATATTAAAGCTTTGTTTGTTATGTTTTTAATGTTAGCAATTACCTATATAGCTCCAAATGAAGTTGTTATGGGAGATAAGTTGGTAACTATAAATAAATTAGAGATTTTAGTTCCAATGATTGTAGGTGTTATTGCTTTTTATTTGCTTGAGCTTTTAAAAGGTTTTATAGAGTTAAAAAGTGGAAATCATAAAAATAGTGACACTAAAGTTACAGAGTTAAGTGGTGGATTTATATCATTTATGTATTTAGAGATGATAGATATGAGCTTTTCACTTGATGGTGTTTTAGGGGCTTTTGCTATTACTCAAAATGTTGTAATTATTATGCTTGGACTTGGAGTTGGAGCAATGGCTGTAAGAAGCCTTACAATTTATATGGTAGAAAAAGAGGTTGTTGCTAAATATATCTATTTAGAACATGGAGCTATGTGGTCAATTGGACTTCTATCTTTATCTATGTTGATACAGATTTTTTATCATCTACCACCAATGCTAATTACAACTTTTGCAATAGTTCCAATATCTTTAGCATTTATACACTCAATTTATAAAAATAAACAGTTTATTTTAGACAATGAAAATAGTACTAGCGACAAATAGAGTCGCTAGTTAAAATAACTCTATCATCTTAGATACTTCATCAACTGCAAACACTTTTATACCAAGATCTTGTTTTATTTTTTGAGCAACAACAGCTTTTTTAATTCCTTGAGCACTTGCCTCTTTTAGTCTTATATCCAAAGAGTAAACATCTTTTATCTCACCTGTTAAACTAACCTCTCCAATAAATACAGACTCTTTTGAAATAGGTCGATTTCTAAATGAGCTAATAATTGATGCAATTACAGCTAAATCAGCACTGCTCTCTTTTATTTTTATTCCACCACTAATATTTACAAAAACATCATAGTTGTTTAGTGGTAAATCTAGTTTTTTCTCTAAAAGTGCCAAAAGCATAGTAAGTCTATTTGCATCAAATCCTGTTGCACTTCTTTTTGGATTTGGATAAGTACTCTCTGTTACAAGTGCTTGAACTTCAAGAATAATTGCACGACTTCCCTCCATAGAGACTGTTAAGCTTGAACCACTTTGGCTCTTATTTTTATCAAAAAATTTACTAGCAATATCTTTAGCACTTATAAGTCCCTCAGCAGTCATTTCAAAAATTCCAATTTCACTTGTACTTCCAAATCTATTTTTAAAACCTCGAAGCATCCTAAGCTCTCTGCTAGCTTCTCCTTCAAAATATAAAACAGTATCAACCATATGCTCTAAAACCCTAGGTCCTGCAATACTTCCATCTTTTGTGATATGTCCAATTATAAACATAGCAATATTTGACTCTTTTGCTTTTCTCATAAGCTCAAAAGTAATCTCTCGAACCTGTGAAACACTTCCAGGGCTTGAGTTTAAAAGGCTTGAATATATTGTTTGAATAGAGTCAATTATGCATACTTCATAGTTTTCTCTTAGTAACTCATCCATAATCTCTTCAAGTTTTATTTCGCTAAGTAAAAATAGATTTTCACTATTTGCATCAAGTCTATTTGCTCTTAATTTTATCTGTCCAGCACTCTCTTCTCCCGATACATATAAAACTTTTTTACCACTTTTGGCAATACTTCCAGCTACTTTTAATAAAAGTGTTGATTTTCCAACTCCTGGACTTCCACCAATAAGTGTTAAACTTCCAGGAACAACTCCTCCTCCTAAAACCAAATCAAACTCATAGTTAAAAGATGAAAATCTTTCTACATCATCTTGTTTTATATCTGTAATTGGTCTTGCTTTTGAAGCTTCACTGCTTACTTTAATAGTCTGCTTTAAGACCTCTTGTTGATCTGCATTGAGTTCTAAAAAACTATCCCATGAGTCACAATTTGGACATTTTCCAAGCCATTTGCTAGATTGTTCACCACAATGTTGACACTCAAATAGTGTATTTTTTTTCTTTGCCATAAAAAACCTTTTAAAATTTGAGTGATTCTATCGAAAATATTTTAAAAAGAGTAAAAATATTGCAAAGTGTAATCTTATTCTTAGTACAATTTATAAATTTTTTTAAGGTTTAATATGATTTTATATCTTCATGGTTTTTCAAGTTCAGGTTTTGGGAAAAAAGCTTTAGAGTTTAAAGAGTATTTTAAAGATGATTTAATACATCCTTCACTTCCTACTATTCCAAAATTAGCAATTAATAATTTAGAGCAAATAATTGAAGTTTTTTTAAAATTAAATCAAAATGTTCATTTAATTGGTTCATCTTTGGGTGGGTATTATGCACTATATTTAGCAAATAAGTATAGTTTAAAAGCTGTTTTAATAAATCCAGCAATAAAACCTCTAAATACTTTAAGTCGCTATGAAGGTGCAAACTATATAAAAAACTATTTTGATGATTCAAAGTTTGAATTTACTAAAGAGCATATAAACTCTTTAAAAGATTATGAAGTAAAAGAGCTTAAAAATCCTAAAAATATATTTACTCTTTTGCAAAGTGGTGATGAAGTTTTGGATTATAAAATTGCAGAAAATATTTTAAAAAATACAAATTTGATAGTAGAAGAGGGTGGTAATCACTCTTTTGAAAATATAGATAAATATTTTCAAAAGATAGAGAGTTTTTTAGAGTAAAATCTTATTAAAAGTTTATTTTCATTCTATAGTATCTTGGAAAAATTCCTTTTATACTCTCATCAATTTCAAGAGGAAAAACATTTTGAATCTGCTCTTTTATCATGTCGTAGTTATAGATACTACCATCTACAAAGATTAACTCCTCATATCCACCATTTTTTAAGATAGTTACTCTAATATTTACATGCTTACCTTTTTCTAAAGCAGAAGAGGGGATATTCTTTTTGATATTTTCATAAACCCTATTTCTAAAGTTAGTAAATAGTTCACCTGATTTTTTTACATCAATACTATTTTCATCTCTTTTGTAGTTTTTAGGAACTTTTTTTTGTTCTTCATTTTCTGTTATATTAAAAGATATCTCATTCTCTTTGCTCTTTTGTTCTTGAGTGTTTTCACTTAACTTTGTTTCTTCAACAACTTCAGCTTTTTCTTCTGATATTTGAGTTATATTCTTCTCTTCTAAAGAGTTAATATCATTAGTATTAGATTCTTCTTGATTTAACTCTTCTTCGCTTAAACTCTCTTTTTCTAACTTTTCTAAATTCTCTTTAGCTGATATATCTTCATTTCTAATTGATAATATTTTTTCTCTTGAGTAGTTTAGGTAGTTGTTATTTGAATTTAACTCTTCAATATTATGTATATTTTGAATATTTCTTAGCTCAATTTTTTCTTGACTTTGAATATCTGTAAATAAAGACTCTTTTATCTCTTCATATAGATTTTTAAAAAATCTATTCTCTTTTGAAACGGCAGTTGTAACAGGCTCTTTTGTTTCATTGTTATCTTTAAAAACAAAAAAATAGATTGCATAAATAACTACTAAAATTAAAGATACTAGTAGTAAATCTTCAAAAAACCCCTTAACTCTTTTTTGTTTTTTCATAACTTTCCCCCTTATTCTTCTTTTAAATATATCTCATCAAGTAAACTATCAACAAATGAATCAGGACTAAATTCAATTAAATCATCCTCTTTCTCTCCAATTCCTATATAAAAAATTGGAAGTTCTAGTTGATTTGATATTGAAAATAGTGCTCCACCTTTTGCTGTTCCATCAAGTTTTGTAACAATAATCCCATCAACTTTTACCATCTCATTAAAAGCTTTTGCTTGAGCTATTGCACTGTTTCCTTGTGTTCCATCAAGAATCATGATTTTTAAGAATGGTTTATTATTCAAAGCTTTTTCACAAATTCTAACTATTTTTTTCAACTCATTGTTTAGATTTGTTTGAGTTTGAAGTCTTCCTGCTGTATCAATTATTACATTATCAATATCTCTTGAGATTGCTGAATTTATTGTATCAAATGCAACAGCACTTGAATCGTGACCTTGTTTTGTTTTGATTATTGGAATATCAAGTCTGTTTGCCCAAGAGCTTAATTGCTCAATTGCAGCTGCTCTAAATGTATCTCCAGCTCCTAAAATAACACTTTGCCCACTTTTTTTAAGCCTATTAGCAAGTTTAGCAATAGTTGTAGTTTTACCAGCTCCATTAACTCCAATTATAAGTCTTACAAAAGGTTTTTCAAATTTTGTAAAATCAACATCAACACTATGCTCAAAAAGCATTACAAGTCTATGTCTTAACTCTCTTCTTGAAATCATTGAAGGAAGTCCATTCATAGCCTTTTCAATAATCTCATACTCAACATCAGCTTCTATTAAAAGCTCTTCAATATCTTCAAAACTAATCTTCTCTTTTTTTTGTGGAACAATAGTTTTTATAGATGAAAAAGTTTTATCTAAAGCTTTAGATAAAAAGTTTTTATTTTCAGCTTCAGTGGAACTATTTTTATCTTTTTTTAAAAATCCAAACATCTTATCTCTCTAATAATTTTTTAATTTTAATATCTAACATCTCTGTTGGAGATATCCCTGTAATTGTCTCAAATATATTACCCTCTTTATCCAAAATAAAAAGTTTTGGAATTGCTTTTATTCCACCTAACTCTTTTGCTAGTTCAATTCCATTTGAAGAGTTTGTAATAGGATGGTTTATATCATACTTTGTAATAAATTGAAGAAGCTCTTCATCTGATTTTAAATCTTCAAGTAAAATTCCAACTATAATTATATCATTTTGAAATATATCTTGTAGTTTTACTAAATTTGAAAATTGAGCCTTACAAGCTGGGCACCATGTAGTAAAGAAGTTTAAAAGAACTATCTTATTGTCACTATTTTCTAATAAAATTTTATTATCTTTTAGAGTTATATTAATTGTAGAGTTATCTGTAGTTTTTAAAGAGTATTTTTTAAACTCTTCAACTTTTTTTATCTCCTCTTTTGGTTTATTCTCGCATGCTGTAAAAAATATTGATATAAAAATTATAAAAATAGATAAAATTTTAAACTTCATTTCAATTCCTTTAGGTAAAATTGTTAATTAGGTAGTGATTTTACCTAAGAGAGGCTTAAATGATAACAAATCAAAAGAGCAGTTTTAGAAAGTTGTGTTTAAAAAGATTAAAATCTATTGCGCAAAGTTCAAGGTACTCAAAAAGTAAATTAGTTGTTAATAATTTAAAAAAAATTATCAAAAAATATAATGCAAACAATATAATGCTCTATTTGCCTTTAGATTTAGAGGTAGATATTAAGCCTTTAATTCAAGAGCTAAGAATGAATAGAAAAAATATTTATGTACCTTATATGTTTGAAGATAGCTTTAAAATTGTAAAGTATAGATTACCTTTAAATAAAAAAAGCTTCAACATAAAAGAGCCAAACAATTCATTTATAAAACCACCAAAAATAGATTTGGCAGTTGTTCCAATAGTTGGTGTTGATAAACTTAATAAAAGAATCGGTTTTGGAAAAGGGATGTATGATAGATTTTTTGATAGATTAGATTATAAACCTACAATAATATTTACTCAATTAGTACTTTGTAAAAGTGAAGAGATTTTAAGTGATAATTACGATATAAAAGCAGATTATATAATTACGGGATAGGTTAAAATGGAGAGTATAATATTAGCAATAGTTGTAGCTTTTTTAAGTTCTGCAATTACTGTTTTTGTTGTTAGAAAAATACATAAAGCAAAGTTTGAAGTATTTATTGAACAAGCAAAAGCAAAAGCAAGAATAATTGAGCATGAAGCTGAAGTTGCACTAAAAGACGCTCAGCTAAAAGCAAAGTTTGAGTGTGATAGGGAGTTTAAAAATGCTAGAAAAGAGTATGAGAATATGCTCTTTAAGATAGAGAAAAAAGAGAAAGATTTAAATGAACATTTAGAGAGTGAATTAAAAGCTATAAAAAGAGAAAAAGAGCAGATTGAAGAGAATAATAGAAAAATTAGAACTCTAAAAGATGGTTTAGAAGAGCAAAAAAAGGCTTATGAACAAAAAACTTTAGAAGCTATGAAGATCTTAGAAAATGGTTCTGGTCTTACAAAAAGTGAAGCAAAAGAGTTGATGTTAAAAAAAGTTGAAGAGGATTCACGAGCTACAATATCTTCAATATTTAGAAAAAAATATAAACTTGCTGAGCAAAACTCAAAACAGGAGATTAATAATATTTTGTCTCAAGCAGTTACTAGATATGCAGGAGAGTTTGCAGCAGAGAGACTTATAAATAATATTCCTTTAAATGATGAAGAGACAAAAGGAAAGATTATTGGAAAAGAGGGTAGAAATATAAAAGCATTAGAGATGCTTTTAGGTGTTGATATTATTATAGATGATACTCCAAATACAATTACGGTTTCATCTTTTAATCTATACAGACGTGCCATTGCTACAAGAACAATTCAAGAGCTACTTGAAGATGGAAGAATTCAACCAGCAAGAATTGAAGAAATTTACAAAAAAGTAAAAGCTGAATTTGATAAAAATATTCAAAAAGAGGGTGAAGATGTTGTTATGGAACTTGGAATTAAATCTATGCATCCTGAACTTATCAAACTTGTTGGAAGATTAAGATATAGAGCAAGTTATGGACAAAATGCACTTGCACATACACTAGAAGTTGCTCATTTAGCAGGTCTTATTGCTGCACAAATGGGTGGAGATGCAATACTTGCAAGAAGAGCTGGACTTATGCATGATATTGGAAAAGCTTTAACTCATGAAGCTCCTGGAAGTCATGTTGATTTAGGTGCTGATATTTGTAAAAGATATGGAGAGTGTGAAACTGTGATAAATGCAATTTATGCTCATCATGGTCATGAAGAGCCAATAAATGTTGAAAGTGCAGCTGTTTGTGCAGCTGATGCTTTAAGTGCTGCAAGACCAGGGGCAAGAAGAGAAGTTTTAGAGAGCTTCTTAAAACGAGTTGAAGAGATTGAAAATATAACTACAAGTAAAATTGGTGTTACAAATGCTTATGCTATTAATGCTGGACGAGAAGTGCGAGTTATAGTAAATGCAAATCTTGTAAATGATGATGAGGCAGTTTTATTGGCAACTGAGATAGCAAAAGAGATTGAAGAGAAAGTTCAATATCCAGGTGAAATAAAAATAAATGTAATAAGAGAGTTAAGAGCTGAAAGTTACGCTAGATAATCTTATAAAAGGCAAAAATATGAAAGAAGCAAAACCAACAACAAAAATTATAGCAGGTGCTTACAAAGGAAAAATTTTAGATTTACCATCTCTTGATGTTACAAGAAGTTCAAAAGCTGTTTTAAAAGAGTCAGTTTTTAATGTTTTACAATTTGATATTATTGATAAAATATTTATAGAGTCATTCGCTGGAAGTGGTTCTATTGGTCTTGAAGCTATTAGTAGAGGTGCAAAAAGAGCTTATTTTATAGAACTTGATAAGAACTCTTACTCAATTTTATTAAAAAATTGTAAAAAAGTTGATATTGAAAAGTGTCAAACAATCCAAGGAAATGCCTTTGTTCAAACACCTTTAATTTTAGACTTTTTAAAAAATTCTAAAGATGAGATAGTTTTATATGTTGATCCACCTTTTGACTATAGAGATGGAATGAATGATATTTATGATAAATCTTTTAGAATGATTGAAAATATAGAGTCAGATAATATTTTTAAAATCATAATTGAGCATGAGTCAAAACTTGAAGTTCCAAAGATTCTAGGAAAATTTAGTTTAGAAAAAACTAGAAAATTTGGCAAAAGTTCACTATCTTATTATAGTTATACTATTTGATGTTTAGATTTGCCTTTATTTTGTTGGTAACTGTTAGTTTGGCAATGTTTATTTTGCCAATTTTTTATACAGTTTCACCTTATGAGTTAAATCCACAAAAGATTCTTTTAGCCCCTAGCTTTGAACATATAATGGGAACAGATAGATTAGGAAGAGATGTTTTTGCTAGGGTTTTGCAAGGTGGTCAAACTTCACTGATTATTGGATTTTTAGCTGCTAGTTTTTCATCTTTTTTAGGACTTATTGTTGGAATAACTGCAGGTTATTTTAAAGGAAATGTTGATAAAGCAGTTACAATTATAATTGATCTATTTTTAACTTTTCCAACATTCTTTTTGCTTTTAGCATTAGTTTCATATATTGAAGCAAACACTCTTATTTTAATTGTTGTTATTTCAATAACGGGTTGGATGGGTATGTCAAGAATGATAAGAAGTGAGAGTTTTGCACTATCAAATAAACCATTTATAAAGATTCTAAAAGTATCAAGTGTGAGTAAAACAAAAATTATCTTAAAATATTTTGCTCCACTTTTAGCGCCTATTTTTTTAATCTCTTTTTCCTTTGGAGTTGCTGGTTCAATTTTAGCAGAATCAGGGCTTTCTTTTTTGGGACTTGGAATTAATCCACCACAAATGAGCTGGGGAAGTTTGTTAAGTGATGGAAAAACTGTAATAGATATTGCTTGGTGGGTTAGTTTTTTTCCTGGATTTATGATATTTATTATAACTTTTTGTCTAATTCAAATAAGTGATTATCTGCAAAATATAGCAAATAAGAAAGAGCTTGTAAAAAATTAGATTTTTACAAGCAATTTATCAAGCCAAGATGTACTTAGAACTCTCTTTGCAAAACCTAATATATATGTAGCTTTTGTTACATAGTATCTTGGTTTTGGATTAGGAGAGTTTAAAATTTTTAAAACAACTTTTGCAACGCTTATTGGTGGAAGTGTAAAAGCTCCTTTATCATCACTACTTTCAAGTCTTGCTTTTAGTTCACTCTCATAAGAGTTTTTCCAGAAACTACTTTTTATATCAATTTTTTCTTTAAAATTTTTTAAAGAGTTTTCTCTAAATTTTGAAGTAACGGATCCAGTATTTATTGTGCTTACATAAATATTACTATTTAAAGTTTCAAGTCTTAAAGTATCACACAATCCTTCAATTGCATATTTACTAGCATTATAAGCTCCTCTAAATCTTAAAGAGATAATTCCCAAAACTGAGCTGTGTTGAATAATTTTTCCATATCCTTGAGTTCTAAATATCTTCATAGCTTGAGTTGTAATCTCATGAAGTCCAAAAAAGTTTGTATCAAAAAGCTCTTTTAAATCATCAGTTTTTATATCTTCAATAGCCCCTGGAATTGCAAAACCAGCATTATTAAAAACAGAATCAAGTTTTTTATCCTCTTTTAAAATTTCATTTAAAGCAAAACTTATTTCATCTTTTTTTGTAACATCAATCTTAAAAGTTTTAAAACCTAAATTTTTTAAAATCTCTACATCTTTTTCGCATCTTGCACTTGCGTAAACTTTAATATTGTTGTTTTTTAAAAATAGTGCAGTTTCAAGTCCAATACCACTTGAACAACCTGTAATTAGTATATTTTTCATAAGATTCCTAATAAAATTTTGGCTATTATACCCAAAACTAATTTTGGAATTTAAATGACACAAAAAGATATAGAATTAAAAGAGCTTTTAGATATTGAAGTTAATGCTAGAAATAATATTTTTGAAGTAAGCTATGAAAAGCCAGATCCATTAATTGTTGCAAAAAGACAAAAATGTCACTATTCTATTTTGCTTTGTGCTTTGTTTGCTTATGGAAATGCAAAATTAATAGTTAAATTTTTAGATAGTTTAGATTTTTCGCTTCTTGATAAAAGTGATGAAATTATAGAAAAAGAGTTAAAAAATCACTACTATAGATTTCAAAATAGCTCTGATGTGATAGCTGTATTTAAAACTTTTAAAAGATTAAAAGATAAAACTAATTTAGAAGAGTTATTTTATAAAGCTTATAAAAATGAAAATAGTGTTTTAGAGGGTATTGATTTTGTTATAAAAAATATTAAAGAGGAGTCAAACTACTCATCTGCTGGATTTGATTTTTTAGTTGGAAATAGTTTTAAAAGAGATAAAAATGGAAATATAAAAGAGTCAAATTCTCCATATAAAAGATGGAATATGTATCTTAGATGGATGGTAAGAGATGATAATATAGATCTTGGGCTTTGGAAAAATATAGATAAAAAAGATTTGATTTTACCTTTAGATACTCATACTTTTAAAGTTTCACAAAAATTAGGACTTCTAAAAAACAAGACATATAATCTAAAATCAGCTTTAGAAATAACAAAAAAATTAAAAGAGTTTGAAGCAAATGATCCTATAAAATATGATTTCGCAATTTATAGATTAGGTCAAGAGAAGATTTTTTAGTGGTACCAGTGGTCGGACTCGAACCGACACGCCTTACGGCAAAAGATTTTGAATCTTCCAAGTCTACCATTCCATCACACTGGCATAATTTTAAAATTAAAAAAGAGTTTATCTAAGATAGATAAACTCTTTTACACTATAAAATAAGCGAACTTATTTTGCAACTGCTTCTTTTAAAGCTTTTCCAACTTTAAATTTAGCAACAGTTGTTGCAGGTACATTTACAGTTTTGTCTGTTCCTGGAACTTTTGCAACTCTAGCAGCTCTTGCAGCTGTAGTAAATGTTCCAAATCCTATAAAGCTTACAGAATCTTTTTTAACTAAAGCTTCTGTTATAGTTTCTAAAGCTGCATCAACTGCACCTTTTGCATCTTTTTTAGATAATCCCGCTTTTGCAGCAACTGCATCAATAAATTCAGCTTTGTTCATAGGGTAACTCCTCATATAAATTAAAATTTTAAAACTTTATTCTATTTAAACTTTAAGTTTCCTAAAATTATTATCAATTCGATGTTTTTATATAAAAAACTACTTAAAGCTACTTTTGATACTCAAAAGTCTGCAAGAATTCTCTAGTATAGCTACCTTTTTAACAAGTTCATGAATATTTCTATCATAAATATAAACCCCAATCCCTTTTATAACTAAAAGATTATGTTCTGTTTTTTTTATCTCTTTTGTTATTTCAAGTGCACTTCTTTTGCTCCATGTTTTTAAATCTCCAGGATTGTATATCCCAAGTTCTCCAAAAACCATTTTCCCAATATAATCTTCAAAAACAATATTATCATGAACCAATGTATAAGCAGTTGTATAAATAGGAGTTGCAAATGCAATATATTTTGCTTCATGAATATTTGTATAAATTGTTGAGTGAGTATATGAATCAAGACTTGCTATATTCCACCTATAGTCAACTTTATTCATATTTAAAGTACAAAATGATTTTTCATCAAGGTTATCAAACACTGCATCTTTTGAATTTATTACAAAGTGATCAAAATCTAATTTTGCAGATATTGCTCCTTGATATATCCCAAAAAAGTTTTTTGTAAACATTGATAGTGATAATTCTGATAGAAGTTTTATAGTATCTTGATTTAACATCTTATGCCTTAAATTATTTTTTGGTATCATACACCATTTTTAATAAAAGGATTAAATTGCAAGAAATTCCACATATTCCAGTTTTGTATAATGAGGTCTTGGATGCTTTTAAAACTATAAATGATGGATTTATAATAGATTGTACAACAGGCTATGCAGGACATAGTAGTGGATTATTAAAGCAAAACGACAATATTAAATTGATTTGTAATGATCAAGATATAGAGGCTTTAGAATTTTCAAAAATAAGATTAAAAGAGTTTGAAAAAAGAGTTGAGTTTAGTTTTTCAAATTTTGAAAATGTAATATCAAATTTTAAAGAGTATCCAATAAAAGGTGTTTTAGCAGATATTGGTGTATCTTCTTTACAGTTAGATAAGCTTGAAAGAGGCTTCTCTTTTAACTCTGAAAATCTTGATATGAGGATGAATCAATCTCAAAATTTAGATGCTTCAGCTGTTGTAAATAGTTATTCACAACTACAATTGGAAAATATATTAAGAGAATATGGAGAGATTAAAGAGTATAAAAAAATTGCTAATTTGATTGTTTCAAATAGACCATATTATAGCTCAAAAGAGCTTTCTGAATTTTTTTATAAAAAACTTCCAAAAGGAAAAATTCATCCAGCAACACTTATTTTTCAGGCAATAAGAATTGAGGTAAATGATGAGATTGGTGTTTTAACAAGACTTTTTGACTCTATTGAAAAAGCAAAATTTAAAAATTGTATAGTTGCTATCATATCTTTTCATTCACTAGAAGATAGAGTTGTTAAAAATTACTTTAAAAAATGGAGTCAAAGTTGTATTTGTCCAGCAGCAGTATTTAGATGCGAATGTGGAAATAATAACTCTTTAGGAAAAGTAATAACTAAAAAACCAATTGTTGCAAGCTTTGAAGAGATAAAACAAAATCCTAGAAGTAGAAGTGCAAAATTAAGGATATTTAAATTTGATTAGTTTAAATAGTAAAAACTCTTTAAAAATAGCATATTTGATATTTTTTTTATCAATACTAATATTTTTTCCAAGAATTTATGTAAAAAATAATATCTACTATACAAGCAAGGATATAAATAGACTTTATGCACATTATGTAGCATTAAAAGAGGAGAATAGCTTTTTAAGTATGCAACTAGAAGAGTTAAAATTTAAAAATCAAGTTCTTGATTCAATGATTGTAAATCCTCTATTTGATGAAGAGTAACTAAAAAATAGTTACTCCTAAAACTCTACTTAAAATACTATTTTCACTATCATACTCTTCTAGCTCTTTTCCAATTTCAAGAGTAGATATTACAGTTTTTCCAACTATTTGTCTCTTTTCATTATTATCTTTATCTTTTAGTTTTATACTCCAAATATTGTGAACTAAAAGTGGTTCACCATCTAAATTTCCAATATAAAGCATTATATGCCCTTGAAGATATACTAAAGTTGAGAATGGTTTTGCACTATTTTTTATAAATCTTTTTTTCTCTTCGTTTGATTTATCACTCAAATCAATATACTCTCCAAATGAAGTTTGAGCCTTTGAGTTTCTTGCAATTAATTTTCCAAAAATAGAAAAGTAGTCTTGAGTGAAACTAGAGCAATCTCTGTTTGTTAAAAGTCCACCCCAACCATAAGGCTCATTTAAAAACTCTTTTAATACTATTACTCTATTTTCTAAATTAAATTCAAGTGGAAAAGAGCTAATATAATCATCTTTTATATCTATAAAATCGATTCTTGCATTCATAAATCTATCTTTTGTTGCTATTAAATATCTATTCTCTTTTTTAGGAAAAATTGTGCTAGCTTTTATATATTCAATAAAATTTGGATTGTAAATTGCAAAATCTTCTTTTATAGTAATAAAATAGTTTTCATTTTTAAACTCATTTATAAATTTATCATCAACAAAAGCAATATCATCTATTTTAACCCAACCATAAACAAATCCTGATTCAATAAAAGCCCAAGCTCTGTCTTTTGAAAGATGAGAAACCATTAATGGAGAGTTTATTTTTAGAAGTGAATTTTGATTATAATCAAATGGAAAACCTTCTCCTAGAGTTTCTGGATTTTTAAATATAGGTGATATTGTAGGAAAAACTCTTATATTTGTATTTTTTATTGTTATTGCTTTTTTATTTAGAGTATTAAACTCTTCAAAATTTGAATTAATCTTCTCTTTTTCTAGCCATTCTGAGTCTATTTTAGAGAAGTTTTCTAAATATCTTGTAACATCTTTGATTGAAAATCCCCATAAAGCATCCTCTTTAGAGATACTTATATTATCTTGTTCCCAAACTAAAAAATATTTTTTTAAAAACTCTTTGCTCTCTTTTTCTTGATCAATTGCACTATTTTTTGCTTTTTTTGATAGTGATAAAAGTTCAATATCCTCAAGCTCAAAAATTGTTTGAGTCACTTTTTTATCACTAAAAATATAGAATAGAATAGATGCTAAAGCAATAAAAACTAATAAAATTTTCACTCTTTTACTAAAAAAACTTTTAATCATAAAACTACCTTTTTTATTTTATTTTACCATTTATAAAGTTATTTCAATATAATAGAGCTTTTAAAAAGAGGTGGGTTTTGTATAAGTTATCTATAAATAAAGATTTATTTGAAAAAATATATTTAAAAAAAGAGAAAACAGTAGTTAAACCAGCAACAACTTACTGGAAAAAAGAGTTGTTTAATCCAAAAATAATTGATGATGCAATTTTTTATGAAATAAAAGATATAAAAAAATTGTTATTACAAAACAGTTTAGGTGAAGATAAGCCACAAATTGTAATTGAGTGTAATAAGCTAGAGTATAAAAAAGATGATAATGTTTTTTTATTTCATTTAGGAAAGATTTTGGAGCAAAAAAATATAGAAAATATTGAAGATGACAAAGATATTATTATAAAAAACTTGTTAAAAGAGAGAGAAGATTTAAAAAAATTATTAGAAGAGTTAAAATATATAGGATTAAAAAATAGCTAGATAACTAGCTATTTTTATTATTTTATAATTATATCTGCAATCTCTTTCATTGTAGCTTCATCCATTCCTTTTACTTGAGGAATCATTAAAGCTTTTTGTGCTCCACCATAAGTTCCATTTTGATAACCTTTTAAAGCAGCTATAAAATCCTCTTTTGTCATATCTTTAATGATTTTAGATTTTCCACCTGGAGCTACTTTTTCTCCATTTGCACCATGACATACCGCACATTTTGCATAAGGATTTGCAAATGCAAATGTTGCTGCTAGAATTGTTGAAACTATAACTATTTTTTTCATTTTTTCCCTTTTTTATGAAGTAATAAATTATAGATTAAAGAAAATTAAAATTTGTTGATTTTTGTCAAGAAATATTTAAAAAATAGATTAAGAGTAAAATAATTCAAGAGAAAACTCTCTTGAATTAAAAAATTATCCAATAATTTTGTTTAAAGTTGCAGAAGGTCTCATAACTTTTGAAGTTAATTCATCATCAAATAGGTAGTAACCACCTGTATTTGCTGGTTTTCCTTGAACTTCAGTAAGCTCTTTTAAAATTTGAGCTTCATTTTCATTCATTGCTTTTGCAATTGGAGTAAATTCAGCTTTTAATTCAGCATCATCATTCTGTTTTGCTAACTCATCTGCCCAGTACATTGCAAGATAGAAATGACTTCCTCTATTATCAATGCTTCCAATTTTTCTAGCAGGTGATTTATCGTTGATTAGGAAAGTTCCAGTAGCTTTATCTAAAGTTTTTGCTAAAACAGCTGCTTTTTTATTATTTTGAGTATTTGCTAAATGATCAAATGAAGCAGCAAGTGCCATAAACTCACCTAAACTATCCCATCTTAAATAGTTCTCTTCTTGAAGTTGTTGAACATGTTTAGGAGCAGATCCACCAGCTCCTGTTTCAAACAGTCCTCCACCATTCATAAGTGGAACAATTGATAACATTTTAGCACTTGTTCCAAGCTCTAAAATTGGGAATAGATCTGTATTATAATCTCTAAATACATTTCCAGTAACAGAAATTGTATCAAGACCTTTTCTCATTCTATCAAGAGAGTATTGCATAGCATCATCAGGAGATTTGATAGAGATTTCAAGACCAGTTAAATCATAATCTTTTAAGTATTTTTCAACTTTTTCAATCATTTTAGCATCATGACCTCTATTTTTATCTAACCAGAATACTGCTGGAGTATTTGATAATCTTGCTCTATTAACTGCTAGTTTTACCCAGTCTTTAATTGGTTCATCTTTAGCTTGGCACATTCTAAAGATATCACCATTATCAACATCAAAACTAAATACAGTCTCACCAGCCTTATTTGTTACAACTATTTTACCATCAGCTTTTGCTTGGAAAGTTTTATCGTGACTTCCATACTCTTCAGCTTTTTTAGCCATTAATCCAACATTTGGAACTGAACCCATAGTTTTTGGATCAAGTGCTCCATTTTTCTTACAATCATCAATTATAACTTGATAAGTTGTAGCATAACATCTATCAGGAATCATAGCTAAAGTATCTTCTTCTTTATCCTCTTTATTCCACATTTTTCCACCACCTCTAATCATAGCAGGCATAGATGCATCAATAATAACATCAGATGGAACATGTAAATTTGTGATACCTTTTGCAGAGTTTACCATAGCAAGTCTTGGTTGAGAAGCATACACTGCATCAATATCAGCTAAAATTTGTGCTCTAGTTGCATCATCAACTTGGTCAAGTTTTGAGTATAAATCACCTAAACCGTTGTTAAAGTTTACGCCAATTTTTTCAAAAGTTGCGCTATGTTTTGCAATTAAATCTTTGAAATATACTTTTACTGCAAATCCAAACATAATTGGATCAGAAACTTTCATCATTGTAGCTTTTAAGTGAAGTGATAATAAAACATCTCTTTTTTTAGCTTCATCAATTCCTTTTTGATAGAACTCTTGTAAAGATTTTGCAGAAAGTTTAGTTGCGTCAACAACTTCTCCTTTTTCAAGTGGTAAAGATGCTTTTAAAACAGTCTCTTTTCCATCTTTTCCAACAAAAGAAATTTTAAAGTTATCTTCTTTGTCTAGGATTGTTGAAACTTCTGTTCCATAAAAATCATCAGCATTCATATGAGCAACATCAGTTTTAGAATCTTTTGCCCAAACACCCATTTTGTGTGGATTATTTTTTGCATAGTTTTTTACAGCACTTGGAGCTCTTCTATCTGAATTTCCTTCTCTTAATACTGGATTTACAGCACTTCCTAATATTTTTGAGTATCTTGCATTTACTTCTTCACTTGAGTCATAATCTGGAATGTTATAACCTTTTGATTGAAGTTCAGCAATAGCTGCTTTTAATTGAGGGATTGATGCAGAGATATTTGGTAGTTTAATAATATTTGCATCTGGATTTTGAGTCATATCACCAAGCTCAGCTAAAGCATCACCAATTTTTTGCTCAGGTTTTAAGTTTTCAGGGAAAGCTGCGATAATTCTTCCAGCTAGTGAAATATCTTTTTGAACCATTTGTATACCAGAACTTTTTGTAAAAGCTTGTACGATTGGTAAAAAAGAGTATGTTGCTAAAGCTGGTGCTTCATCAACTTTTGTGTAAATAATTTGTGCCATTTTTCCATCCTAATTTTTAAAATATATTTTGGGATTGTACTCTTTGTTTGGTTTAAAACTATTGAAATTGAATATTTAAGAAGATGCAAATATTTGATTGTTTCAAATATTCACATATTAATTTATATTATTAAAGAGATCTTTTATAGATGGAACTTTTTGTTTAGTTATATCATTTTTCATAATATCACTAGCCTCTTTATCTATATCTGTAGGATTTTCATTTATTTTTGAATAATTTTTTATAACTCCAATATTTGAATTTATGTTACTTTTATGGTCACTATATGTTGATGAAAATTTATGTAAACCAGTTGTCTTGTCTCTTACAAAATATAAATAGTTGCTTTTTACAGGAAATATTGCAGCTTTGATTGCATCTAAACTTACAGCACAAACTGGATTTTTAGGAATACCTCTATTTTTATAAGTATTATATGAACTATTATCCTCTTTTATTCTCATAGCAGTTACAATAGAGTTTGAATACTCACCATAATTTAAAGTTCCATCCATTTGAAGTGGCATTTTTCTTTTTAATCTATTATAAATTACACTTGAAACTATAGGCATTTCATTAATAGTTGCAGCCTCTTTTTGAATAATTGATGCTAAAGTTACATATTTATACCACTGCTCTTTATCATAAGTTCCAAAAATTTTATTTGAATACTCTTCATATTTTTGATTGGTATGTGATAGAAGATATAAAATAATCTCCTCTTCACTCATTCCTATTGGTAGAGAGTAAGTTTCTGCTAATATATTTCCATCTAACCTAAATGCGTATTTATTATATGTTTCATACAATTTTTTTTCATCTAGATTAAACTCACTAGCAATTTTTTTTATAAAAAAGTAATAAGTATCTCCAGGTATTAAAGTAATAGATTTTAAAGCAGCTTTAGATTTTAAAAGTTTGATTAAAAAATCCATTTTTGTAAGTTCATTAACTTTTAGGTCAATCCAGCCACTTTGAACATAACCAAAACGACTTAATATTATCTCATCTATCTTATTTAGTTCGTAAGAATTTTTATTTAAGTATGATATAATTGACTTTGTACTGCCTTGTGGAATATATAAAACCTTCGATGTAACTACTGGCATAGTAAGATAATAAAGTATCATAATAAAAGCAATAAGGATAATATTTACAGTGTTTATGAGTCTTAAAAAAGCATTAGTTCTACTTTTAATTTTTCCAATATTTTTAACATTTATGCTTTTATCTTCAGGTATATTTATCAACTCATTCTCACTTTTTGGTATTAAGATTTCGCAATTTTATATTAAGTTAGATAAAAAGCTTATATTAAAAGTTGATAATATTGAATATAAGTATATTTCAAGTAAAGCAGAAGACTCTTTTGAAGCTTCAAAAAAAGATTTAACAATTCTTCCAAAAATTATAACTCTGTTTAAAGAGATAGATATAAAAAACTTATCTATAAATAATAATAATTTTTCAATACTCTTTAAAAATAATAATCTTCACTTAGAGAATAATTTTTTATCTGTTTTAGTAAAAATAAGTGGTACAAAAAGTAAGATTTTTTTAGATCTTGAGAATCTATATTTAAAAGATTATCAAGTTAATTTTCAAGGTAGAGCAAATCTTGACTATTTTGATAAAGAGTTAAACTATAATGGTTTTATATATTTCAAAGATATGGTTTTAGAATCAAATATTGGAATTAAAGATGGACTTATGAAATTCTTTATAAATAGTAAGGAGTTTAGTAATTTACACTTTCTAAGAAAATATTTAGATTTACCTGAAGTTGCTAACTCTTGGTTGTATGACAATATAGATGGAAAATTTAAATTAGACTCATTTTATGGAGAGTATGATTTAAATAATCAAAATATGATTCTTGGCTCTTTGGAAGGCTTGCTTACAATAACTGATGCAAATATTAAGTTTCATAAAGATTTAGATGCTATTAAAGCAAAAAGATTAGATGCAAAATTTGAAGATGGTTTTTTAAAGATCTCATTAGTTGATGCTTTTTACAAGAGTAAAGAGCTAAAAAATAGTTTTGTTCAAATAAACAATATTGAAGATAGTAAAAAAGGTGAAGTATTAATAAATATTGAGACAAAAACTTCTTTAGATATGGAAATTTTAGATATTTTAAGTGCTTATCATATAAATTTACCACTTATTCAAAAAAGTGGAAAAACAGATGCAAAACTACTTTTAACTATTCCATATAACAGTGAAAAACAAATAGGAGTTAATGGTAATTTTGATCTTACCCCTTCAACTATTGCTATTGGAACTTTTGAGTTTAAAACTAATAACTCAAAAGTTATTTTGGATAATAATAAATTGTATATTAAAGATTCAAGATTTATCTATAAAGATATTGTTGATGCAAAAACAGATTTAATTTTTGACTTAAAAAATTTAAAAGCTGTTGGTGAAGTTGATATTAGAAAAATATATTTGGCTGTAAAAGATGATTCAATTATTGATTTAAAATCAAAAAAAAGTGATATTTCAATGGATTTTAAAGATAAAATAGAGATATCTTTGAAAGAGCTTGGTGTAGATATAAATTATGATGAAAAATTAAATATCAAAATTGATGATTTATCAAAATTTTACAACTATTCAACTATTTTAAAATCAAATTCTATAAAAGATGGAAATATTTTAATAAATATTTTTGATGAAAATAGAATACATTTTGAGGCAAATATTAGTGGACTGGAACTTCCTTTAAAAAAAGATGGTAAAAAAGTTGATTCATTGGAAGTTTATGCAGATATTATAAATAATAGTGTAAAAATCTCTTCAATAGATGAGAGCCTAAAATTAAATATTGATAAGTATATATCTATTTATTTAGACAGTTATGAAGTAGTAGTTGAAAATAGATCTTCAAAAGGTAAAAAAGATGGAATAAAAAATATTAAAGTAGATTTAAAAAACTCAATTCTTGATATATTTTCACAAAAATTTTATATAAAAAATGGAGAAGTTAAGATTGAAGATGATGAATCCATATTATTTAATGCATTAGTTGCAACTCCAAAACTTCCTATTATTTTACACAAAAATAAAAAAGAGGTAGATTATTTTGATATAAAAGGTAGATATAAAGATGATATTGTTGATATTTCAACTATAAATGATGATTTACTTTTTAATATTGATAAAAATAACTATACAATTTTTACAAAAGAGTATGAAATTTTTTACAATACGCCAAATAAAGATAAAAGTATTGAAGAAGATAGCGATAGTAAACTTGGAATTAAGTTATTTGTAAGTGGCGAAGATACAACTTTCATTTTAAATAATAAAAATAGAGTTATAGCTACAAAATATGAGTTAAATGTTGATGATAATAGAAAATTTATATATCTAGAAAATCAAGATATGAAATTTACATATAGTGAGGATAAAGAGGGTTATTTGGATATCTTTTTATATGATGCAAATAGTAGCTTTATAAATGCACTTTCAGATAAAAAAATTTTACAAAATGGTAGTATTGATATGTTTGCAAGTGGAACAATGCAAGATTTAAAAGGTGAACTTTTTGTTAAAGATAGTTTAATAAAAGATCTATCTTTGATAAATAACATTCTATTTTTTGTACAAACTTCTCCTGCTTTAATAAACCCTTTATTTGCTATACCATCAGCTTTAAATATAAATAATATTGGAAATTATAGTATTCAAAAGGGTAGAGTAGAGTTTTCTTATAGTAATAAAACAAATATTTTAGATTTGAAGAATATTAATGTTATTGGAAATGGAATGGATTTTGAAGGTAATGCTAAAATATTTTTAGATAATCACACTATAGATTCATCGTTAAATCTTATATTTATGAAAACATACTCAAATGTTGTAAATGTTTTACCTATTGTAAACTATATACTTCTTGGAGATAATAAAAGAGTTGAGAGTAAAATACATTTAAGTGGCGATTTAAGTGATCCAAAAATAGACTCAAACTTTTTAAAAGATAGTGTAAATGCTCCTGTTAATATTTTTAAAAGAGTTATTAATTCACCATTTGATATATTTAATAGTTTAATGAAAAAAGATGAAGAGAAAAAAGAAGATGAGTAGAGATTAATCTCTACTCATTTCTTAAAACATCAATAACATCGATTTTTGTAGCACGACTAGCTGGATAGTAAGATGATAAAAATACAATAATCATTGCACCAATTATAATTGAAAAGAAGTCAGATATTGCTAAATCTAAAGGTAGTTTTGCACTTCCATAAACATCTGCTGGTAAAGATACTATATCAAAAGTATCTAATAAAAAATAACCTATGAATCCTAAAATAATTCCTAAAATAATTCCACCAAATCCAATAGTAATTCCAAGCTTTAAAAATATTGATTTTATCTCTTTAGAACTAGCCCCCATTGATAAAAGTAGGGCTATCTCTTTTCTTCTACTCATAACAGTCATAAGAAGTGAAGAGATGATATTTAGTGAAGCTATTAGAATAATTAGCATTAAAACAATAAACAAAGCTCTTTTCTCCATCTTCATAGCTGCAAAAAAGTTACCATTTTGTTGCCACCAACCTACAACTCCAACATCTACATCTTCTAAAAAAGTTCTTAATTTTTCAATATCACTAAATGCATTTTCTGAGTGTATGTGAATTCCATCATAAATATTTTCATCTTTTTGTAAAATAGTTTGTAAAGCTTCAATTGATGTGTACATATAAGCTTTATCATAAGCGCTTAAGCCTGAGCTAAATGATGATATATATTCAAATCTTTTCATTTTTGGCATTAAAGAGAAACCAGCTGGATTTAAATCTGTAAAATATAAAGTTGCTTTAGCAGATTCAAAAAGATATAGTTTATCGCTTATTCCAACACCTGTTATAATATCAAACTTATTTGGAACTAAATCTTTTAAGGCATCTTTGTATATTGGGTTTATCTCTTTTTCTAAGTTTGGAACAACTCCAAAAACAACTCCACCACTCATATTATCACCATTTTGAATAATGGCTTGAGTTGATATAAATGGTGAAAATTTTAAATCTTTAAACTCTTTTTGTAAAGATTGTAAAAGCTCTTTATCTACAGCATTTGAAGTTTTTTCATATATTGTAAGTGGATAGTTCATTGTAAATAGTTTATTTTCAAACTCTTTTGCAGTTCCATTCATAATGGCCATTGATAAAATTAAAACCATAACACCAACAGCAACACCAATAAATGCTAAAATTGCACTTATTGATATAAATGGATTTTTTTTATCAAATTTTAGATATTTTTTTACAATAAAATTTATAAGTTTTTTATTCAAACTAGTTTCCTACTACCAAACCTCTTTTAGGTCCACTTTTCCCACAACACTGTTTATATTTTAAACCACTTCCACAAGGACAAGGTTCATTTCTTGCAATTTTTTTCTCACTACTTTTTACAGCATCTTGAGCAACATTTGTAGTTGTGTGTTCATTTGATTTTTCCATGTTAGCTTTGATTTTTTCTAAAGCTTCTTGCTCTTTTTTTGCATCCTCTTTACTTTGAAGTTGAATTGTAAATAGTATTTTTATAATCTCAATTTTAATATTAGAAACAAGCTCAACAAATAGATTGTAAGACTCTTTTTTATACTCAACTAATGGATCTTTTTGGTTATAACCTCTTAGTCCAATACCAGTTTTTAAAGTATCCATAGAGTATAGATGCTCTCTCCAAGCATTGTCTAAAATTTGAAGATATAGTATTCTTTCAATTTCACTTCTTTGTTTTTGTGTTGTTACACTCATTTTTTCTTCATAAACTTCTTTTAAAACTTGAGCTATTCTATTTTTTAAACTCTCATAATCTTCACTTTTAATATTTTCAACTGTTAAGATTAAATGAAGTTCCTCTTTTATTTTTGCAATAATTTGTTCATAGTTAAAATCCTCTTCACTTTGTGATGCAAAAACATTTGATTCAGCTAGAAGATACTCTACATAATCATAGCTATTCTCTTCAATTTTTGAAGATATATCATAATCCTCTTTTAAAAGGTCATTTCTAAAGTTATATATAACTTTTCTTTGTTCATTTGCAACATCATCATACTCTAAAAGATGTTTTCTACTTTCAAAGTGCATAGATTCAACTTTCTTTTGGGCATTTTCAACAGCTCTTGTAACCATTCTTGACTCAATATATTCACCCTCTTGAATACCAAGTCTCTCCATGATAGTTCTAATTTTATCACTTCCAAATATTCTTAAAAGATTATCCTCTAAAGATAGATAAAATTGTGATTCTCCAACATCTCCTTGTCTTCCACTTCTTCCTCTTAATTGATTGTCAATTCTTCTACTTTCATGTCTTTCGGTTCCAATAATTGCTAATCCACCAAGTTCTAAAATTTCAGGTGTAAGTTTGATATCAACTCCTCGTCCTGCCATATTTGTAGCAATTGTTACAGCACCTTTTTGACCAGCATCAGCAATAATTTTTCCCTCTTTTTCATGTTGTTTTGCATTTAAAACAGTGTGAGGAATTTTTTTATCTGATAAAATTTTATGAAGTTTTTCACTCTTTTCAATACTTGCAGTTCCAACAAGAACAGGTTGTCCCTTTTCATGATAATATTTTATTTTTTCACAAACAGCATTAAATTTTTCTCTCTCTGTTTTATAGATTAAATCACTTTTATCAACTCTTTTAATTGGAACATTAGTTGGAATTGATACAACATCGAGATTATAAATTTGTGCAAACTCTGTTGCTTCTGTTTGTGCAGTTCCTGTCATACCAGAGAGTTTTTTATACATTCTAAAGTAGTTTTGATATGTTGTATCAGCTAAAGTTTGACTCTCATCTTGAATAGCCACTTTCTCTTTTGCCTCAAGTGCTTGATGAAGACCCTCACTAAATCTTCTTCCCTCGCTAAGTCTTCCTGTAAACTCATCAACAATAATAATTTGATCATCTTTTACAACATAATCAACATCTTTTACAAAAAGATAGTTTGCTTTTAGTGCTTGATCAAGTGAGTGTGAAAGCATTGCATTCTCTATTGAGTATAAGTTATCAACTCCAAAAAGTTCTTCAGCTCTTATATGACCAGCTTCAGTTAAACTAACTGTTCTATTTTTCTCATCAACAATAAAATCACCTGTAGTAATAGCTTTTTCTGTAGGATTTGTAGGTTCTGTTATAGTTCCACGCTCTAATTTTAAAGCTATCTCATTTGCTTTTATATAGTTTGAGTTTTTATGATTTGTTGGACCACTTATAATTAGTGGAGTTCTAGCCTCATCAATCAATATAGAGTCAACTTCATCTACAATTACGAAGTTATGACCTCTTTGAACTTTTTCATTTAAGTCATAAACCATATTATCTCTTAGATAATCAAATCCAAAAGAGCTATTTGTTCCATAAGTAATATCACAAGCGTATTGCTCTTTTCTTGTAAAATCATCTTTTATGCTATCAATTATAGCTCCAACACTAAATCCTAAAAACTCATATAAAGGTTTTAATTCATTAGCATCTCTTTGAGCTAGATAATCATTTACTGTTACAACATGAACACCTTTTCCTTCCATTGCGTTTAAACAAACAGCAATTGCTCCAACAAGAGTTTTTCCCTCTCCTGTTTTCATCTCAGCAATATCACCTTTATGTAAAACCATAGCACCAATTAATTGAACATCATAAGGTCTCATTTTTAAAACTCTATGACTAGCCTCTCTAACAATTGCGAAAGTATCATTTAAAATATCATCTAAAGATTTTTCCTCATTTTGTACAAGTTTTTTTAGATTGTTAAACTCATTTTTTAACTCATCATCACTCATTTTTTTGTACTTATCTTCTAAAAGAGTAATTTCATTTGCTCTTTTTCTATATTTTTTTACTACTCTATCATTTCTTGTACCAAAAACTTTTGAAAAAACATTTAGCATATAATTTAGTTCCTTTTCGTTATAATGAAGCTAGATTATATATAAAAAAAGGTTAAAAAATGTTTTATAGAGTTACTTTATTGCTATTATTATCAACAATCTTTCTACAAGCATCAATAAAAGAGTTTCAAAACTTAAAAACTCTTCAATCAAAATTCATACAAACTATTACTTCAAGTAGTAATACAAAAATTGATTATAAAGGTGAGTTATTTATAAAAAATAGTGGAAAAATTTTATGGAGCTATCAAGAACCAGTTAGAAAAGATGTATTTGTAAATGGTAGTGAAGTTATAATAAATGAACCTGATTTAGAGCAAGCTATTATTACAAAGTTAGATAAAGAGATAGATATGTTAAAGATGTTAAATGAGGCTAAAAAAATAGATGAAAATATATATAGTTCTAAAATAGATAATACAGAGTATAAAATAGTTTTAAAAAATGGAAAAATAGATAAGATTTTGTATAAAGATGAGATTGAAAACAGTGTTGAAATAAAGTTTATTAATACTGTTTTAGATGGTCAAATTTCTGATAATAAATTTATATTTAATATTCCTTTAGGGTATGATTTAATTAGAAAATAGATATAATTATCTCTTAGGTAGATTAGACAATAGCTTGAATTCAAGAGGAAAGTCCGTGCTACAGTGAAGCAAGGTTCCATCTAACGGATGGCTAGAGTAATCTAAGGGATAGTGCAACAGAGAGAAGACAGCCAATTTATTGGTGATGGTGAAAGGGTAGGGTAAGAGCCTACCAGTGTTTTGAGCAATCTTAACAGCTATGTAAACCCAACTTGTAGCAAGAAGACCTGGTATAAGCTTCACATTTTTGGTCTTCGCAGGAAAGCTAAAGTGATTTGGCTTCTAGATAAATTATTGTCAAATACATAACACGGCTTACAAATCTACCTATTAAAAATTATATTTTTATATTATATTTTGAGAGTAAAACAAGCAGATTTTAATCTACTTGCTTCTATTATCAGCCTCTTTAGCATATTTATAACCTAAATCATAAGCTTTATTATTCATATCATGTAGTTTTGCAGGAACTTTTGAAAGCATAGCCTCTCTTAAAACCTCTTTTGGAATTGTTTCGTTTGTAAAATAGTTTGCAATTGCTAATGCTAAAATTGATTGAGTAATAACATTTCCAACTTCATCTTTTGCAATTGTAATAATTGGAATTTCAATAATATTCCATCTTTTTCTATCTTCATCACTTGGTTTTACTAAGTTTGGTTCAATTACAATTGTTGCACCATCCTTAACACCTTTTTTAAACTGATTAAAAGATATTTGTGCAACTGAAAGCATAAAATCAATTTCACCATCATTTGCATATGGATAAATAATCTCTTCATCTTGCAAAGTAATATCAACAACAGTTGGACCACCTCTTACTTGTGATGTATAAGTAGCAGTTTTTAAACCATATCCGCCGTTATTTATTTTAGCAGTTGCAAAAATTTCACCAGCAAGTAAAACTCCTTGTCCACCAACTCCTGTAAATCTCATTAAAGTTCGATTTTGTGACATTTTAGCTCCTTACAACTCAACCATAGTTTTATTTTTGTGAGCCTCTTGAACTTTTTTATAAGCTTCACAATACTCTACTGCATTCTCATCTTGTTTTAAAACTCCTGTTGGGAATTTTCCAATTTTTTGATCATCTTCAAGCATTTCAAATTTTGTTTTTGCTAAAGAGATAGAGTCTATCCACTCTAGATTTGCAGTTGCACTTGCCATTTTATTTTTTCTTCCTAAATTTACATGGCAGTTTGAAAATACCTCTACAAATGAGAAACCTTTGTGTTCAAGTGCTTTTACCAAACTTTTTTCTAATTTTTTAGGATCAATCATTGTCTCTCTTGCTACAAAAGATGCTCCTGCTGCTTCAACTAACTTACAAGCATCAAAAGTTGGATCAATATTACCTCTTTCCATTGTTGCTGTCCACATTCCTTTTGGGGTAGTTGGACTTGTTTGAGAGTTTGTAAGACCATAAATAAAGTTATTTATAACAATATAAGTTAAATCAATATTTCTTCTAGCTGCATGAATTGTATGATTTCCACCAATTGCAAGACCATCACCGTCTCCACCAACAACAATTACTTTTTTATCTGGATTTACCATTTTAATTCCAGTTGCATAAGGAAGAGTTCTTCCGTGAGTTGTGTGAACAGTATTACAGTTGATGTATGAGCTAAATCTTCCAGAACATCCAATTCCAGAAACTACACAAACATCATCCATATTCCATCCAAGTTTATCAATTGCTCTTATTAAAGCTTTTAATATAACTCCATCTCCACATCCCCAACACCAAAGCGTTGGCATTTTATCTGTTCTTAAATATTCATCATAGTTAAAAGCCATATTACATTCCTTTTACTTTTTCTATTATTTCAATAGGTGATAGAGGTCTTCCATTTGCTTTTAAAAGTGTATCAAAATCTCTTCTTCCACTAACTCTTTGCACCTCTTGAGTATATTGTCCCATATTAAGCTCTGCAACTAATACTTTTTCAAATCTGTTTACAAGTTCATTTAATCTTTTTTCAGGACTTGGCCAAACTGTTCTTGGTCTAAACATTCCAGCTTTTATTCCCTCTTTTCTTAATCTGTTTACAGCCTCTTTAGCACCAAGTGAAACAGAACCATAAGCAATGATTAAAATTTCTGCATCATCTAACATATACTCTTCATTTGATTCTAACTCATCTGTATGATTTTCAACTTTTTTAAACAGTCTATTCATTAAAGCATCACAAACAACAGCATCTTCTGTTGGATGACCTGTTGGTCCATGGTGAAGCCCAGTAAAGTGATATCTATATCCTTCAAACATTGGATTTAAAACAGCTGGTTCATCATCTTTTACACCATAAGGAAGATAATCTTTTTTATCTCCATCAAATCTTTTTCTATAAACTCTATTTTTTTCTACCTCATTTAAATCAGGAATTATAGCCTTACCAGCCATATGCCCAATTGTCTCATCAAGTAAAACAAAAACAGGTTGCATAAATCTATCTGCTAGATTAAAAGCACGTACTACTTCTGTGTAACATTCACTTAAATTTCCAGGCATTAATGTAATAGATTTTACATCTCCATGAGTTGGATTTTTTGCTTGTAAAAGGTCACCTTGAGAAACTCTTGTAGGAAGACCAGTCGAAGGTCCACCTCTCATTACATTTATAACTACAAGTGGAACTTCAGCAATATATCCAAGCCCTAAATTTTCAGCTTTTAGTGAAATTCCAGGACCTGAAGTTGCAGTTAAACTTCTTTTTCCACTCATAGCTGCACCTAGAGCTGTACAAATTCCAGAAATCTCATCTTCCATTTGCATACAAACTCCACCATTTGCAGGTAGTTTAGAAGATAAAACATGCATTACTTCACTTGAAGGAGTAATGGGATAACCACCAAAAAATTCACACTTTGAATCAATAGCTGCTAGTGCTGCTAACTCATTTCCAGTTGATATTAACTCTCTTGCCATAATTAAACCTTTTTATCTTCATCTAATAATTTATAATTATTTTTTATAATTCTCTCTTGTCTCTGCTTTGATTCTGGAGTCAATTTTGAGAATTTAAACTCTTTTTTATCTGCTACAAAAATAGCAAAATCAGGACAAGATAATTCACAGTCGCTACAACCAATACAAGATTCAGGATTTACAACAGTAGCCATAGCACCAAGTGTTGAGTGAATCTCTTGTCTCATTGCAAGAACTCCAGCTGGACAAACAGAAACACATCTATCGCAAGCCTTACATCTACTTTCATCAACCCAAACAGGGGTATTTAAAGGAGCTTCAAAATTTGACATATTTTTCCTTTATAAAATATAATAAAAATTTATAAACTTTATAATTTTTACAAGAATAATACCAAAGTCAAGCTTATTTTATTAAAAGTAAATATATAAAAAGTTTGGATATAATTGAAATTTTAAAAAATAAGGATTAGTTTTTGTTACTCTATCAACCTATAAATGGTTATTGCTATAATAGTGATACGCATTTTTTATTTAACTTCATATGTAAAAATTTAGAAAAATATAAAAATATAAGTGGAGAGCTTTTAGATATTGGAAGTGGAAGTGGAATATTAGGACTACTTGTAGCAAAAAAATTTTCAAAACTTAGACTAAATCAAGTTGAAATTCAAGAGATTTTTCAGTTTTTTTCAAATAAAAATAGCTCTACAAATAAAATTGATTCAAATATGTTTTGTGGATCTTTTTTTGATATTGATTTTCCTATAAAGTTTGATTATTTAGTTTCAAATCCACCATTTTATCACTCAGATGTTATAAAAAGTGAAAATGAAAATCTAAAAATAGCAAGATATAACTCATCAATGCCACTAAAAAATTTTATAGAAAAATCATCAAAAATATTAAAACCAAATGGAAAACTATTTTTTTGTTATGATGCTAAACAGTTATCACAGATTATTATTTATTTAAATGAGTATAGATTAAATATTGAGTCAATACAGTTTGTTTATCCCAAAAAAGATAGTGATGCTAATTTGGTTTTAATATTTGCAAAAAAAGATTCAAAATCACTGCTTAAAGTTTTACCTGCTTTAATAGTTTTTAAAAAAGATTCAACATTTAAAAATGAGATTAAAAAAATATATAAAAATATAAATACTCATAGTATAAAGGCTAGTATTGAGTAATTTGCTAAAAAAAGATGGATATAGTTTTTCATTTAATCCAAAAGCTTGTGAGAGTTGTGGTGGAAAGTGTTGCACAGGAGATAGTGGTTATATTTGGATAAATATTGTTGAAATAGAGCGACTTAGTAAACATTTGAATCTTACTATTGATGAGTTTAGTAAAAAGTATTTATATAAAGTAGGGTATAAATATAGTTTAAAAGAGATAGAATTAGAACCAAATGTTTATTCTTGTTGTTTTTTTGATAACACTAATAAAATGTGTAGCATATATGAATTTAGACCAAATCAGTGTAGAACATTTCCTTTTTGGGACTATTTTAAAACAAATAAAGAGGAGCTTAAAAAAGAGTGTATAGGTATATTAGATTTATAACTGTTATTGCTATTCTATTTTTTTTAGGCTCTTGTACAAAAGATATTTTTAGTATTGAAAATAGAGATAAAAATATTAAAAATGAGGATAACTTTTCCAAAGAGAATATTGATAAAAATTATAAAAAAATAGATATAAAAAAATATTATTTAGAAGATTTTTTTATATTAAGTGCTTATGATTTAGAGGCACAAAATAGTTATGAAGAGGCTAGAGAGATATATTTAAATCTTTTTTTTAAGACTAATAATTCAATATATTTAGTAAACTATTTAAGAGTTTCATTGCTTATGAATGATTATAAATCTATTATTGAAAATAGTCAAAAATACTATTTTGATAATATAAAAGATGAAGAGGAGATTTTAAGGCTCTATAGTTTTGCACTTTTAAATCAAAAAGATTTTGAAAATGCTTTAAAATATGGTTTAATTTTAGTTAAAAAATATAAAAACTCAAATAATTATGAGCTTTTAGGAAATATATATCTAGTAAAAGAGGATTTTAAAAACTCTTATGAATCATATTTAAAAGCAAATAAATATTCAAATAGTGCTAGTTCTATTCATGCTCTAAGTGGAATAGAGTTTTTTAAGTTTAATCAAAAAGATAAAGCAATTAATAGATTGCAAATAGCAATTAAAGATAAAAACTATAACTATCTTTTAGTGTTACAAGCACTTCTATTTTTTGATACATTAAAAGATGATGAGAAGGTTAATAATCTACTAAAAGATAGTTATAAATTTTATTTAGAAAATAATCTATTTTATGAAAAACAAGAGCTTATAAATCTTATTTTCGAACGATTTAAAACTGAAGATAAAATTATAGATTTTTTAGTAACAAACGGTATTGAAGATGATTTTTTATTAAATCTATATATATCAAAAGGTGATAAAAAAAATGGTTTGAAATTAGCCTCAAAACTATATGATATAAATCAAATAGATGATTTTTTGGCATATCAAGCTATGTTTAGATATGAAATTGCTTTAGAAGATAATAATTTAAATAATAAAGAGCTAGAAGATATTATATTTATGCTTGAAGAGGTTGTTGAAACTTCTTCAAGAGCACTATATCAAAACTATTTAGCATATATTTTAATTGACAATGATAAAGATTATTTAAAAGGTATAGCTCTTGTAAAAGATGCTTTATCTCAAGATCCTGAAAATTATGCTTATATTGATACTTTAGCTTGGGGTGAGTATAAAATTAAAAATTGTAAAAAAGCTCTTGAGTTAATAAAGATTGTAATTGAAAAAGTTGGTCTTGATGATAAAGAGGTAAAACTACATTATGAAAAAATTAAGGAGTGTACAAAGAATGATATTAGATAAAATAAATCAACAAACTTTAGAGGATGTAAGAAAAAGAGAGAAAGATATCTCTTTTGAGGAGCTTGAAAATATTATTAAAGATGGTAAGTTTCCTACAAAAGATGTAAAAAAGTTTTTAAAATCAACAAAAGATGAACCTATTAGAATAATTGCTGAAGTTAAAAAAGCAAGTCCAAGCAAAGGTGTTATAAAAGATGATTTCAATCATTTGACTATAGCAAAAGAGTATAATGAATTTGGTGCAAATGCAATATCTGTATTAACAGAACCACACTTTTTTCTAGGTAATTTAGAGTATTTAAAAGAGATAAAAAAAGTTACAAATATTCCACTTTTAAGAAAAGATTTTATTCTTACAAAATATCAAATAGCAGAAGCTTTAATATATGGAGCTGATTTTATTTTATTAATTGCTAAATCTTTAGAACAAAAAGAGTTAAATGATTTATATAATTATGCAAGAAGTTTAGATTTAGAAGTTTTAGTAGAGATTCATGATAAAGAGGATTTGAAGAAGGCTTTAAATAGTGAAGCTAACATAATTGGAATAAATCATAGAAATTTAAAAACATTTGAGATGGATATGAATTTATGTGATGAGTTAATACCAATTATTCCAAAAGAAAAAATTATAGTTGCAGAATCAGGTGTATCAAACAAAGATGTTATAAAAAGGCTTCATGGTATTGGTGCTGATGCGTTTTTAATAGGTGAGCATTTTATGAGAGTATCTAGTATAAAAGATGAGTTAGTTGAGTTTAAAAACTCTTTAAAATAAGTTAATTAATAAAACTCAAGCTATATTTAGCTTGAGAATATTTACTATTTTTTATCTTTTTCAATAGTAGCTTCAGTTGCTACACTTGAATCTTTTTTATCAAAGATATTCTTAGACTTTGATTCGTCTTTTAAACTATTTTCTTCTTTATCGCTCTTTTTAATAAGGCTATTACCTTCAAAAATACCTTTAGCTTCAATAATGAACTCTTCAGATTCTACAGTTCCTTTTACTTTACCTTCAGGTTTAATATCTACTTTAGTAGCATTAATCATACCTTCTGCTAAACCTTGAACTACAACTCTATGAGCATTTATTTCACCTTTTACTTGACCATTTACACCAATATTTATCTCTTTTTGAGAGTAGATATTTCCTTCAAAAAAACCATCAATGTATAGATTACAAGATAGTCTTATATCACCTGTTATTTTAGTTCCTGAAGTGATAATTGTAGTTGAGGAGTCGGCTCCTGAACTCGTAAGTTGCTTATCGCTGTTATTAAAGAATGCCATGATATATCAGTTTCCTTTTCAAAAATTTCTGTATAGTTTTTTATATCCCATTTCGCAAATGTTACAGGATCTAAAGTCTTTGTTAAAAAACGAACCTCATAATGTAAATGAGGACCACTGCTTCGCCCTGTATTTCCAGAGTAAGCTATCAAATCCCCTTTTTTAACAAAGTCGCCAGATTTTACCACATTCTTGTTTAAATGTGAGTAATAAGTTTGAAATCCATAAATATGTTGAAGAACTATTAAATTACCATTAAATTTATCATAAGATGATTTTTTAACAACTCCATCGGCAGTTGCATAAACAGGTGTTCCCATAGAGGCTCTTAAATCAACACCCATATGAAATAATTTTTTATCTAAAATTGGATGTTGTCTATATCCATAAGGACTTGTAACCCCTTTATATTCAATTGGATAACCATTTGGAACTAGTTGTAAAATAGTTGCTCTTTGTTCAGAATCTAGTTTTGCTATATCAACTCTTTTTTTCAAAGAGCTCTCTTCTTCTGTAGTTGAAAGACCTATTAAGTTCTCTATTTTTGATAAGTAACTAGCAGCTTCTGATATCTCTTCATTTTTTTCAAGTAGTTCAGATTGAGTTTGACTTACAAGAGAGCTTAGCTCTTCATTTACTTTTTGTGTTTCTAATAACTCATACTCTAAATTAATCTTCTCTTTATCTATTTTGTTTAAAGAGTAATTTAGAAAAAAAGTTGTTATTAAAGATATTAAAAATATTGATACCAATGAAATTAATGTATAAAAAAGAGGTTTTTGTGGCACTCTTAGTTGATGAATACCTCTTTCATAATTAATTGTTATAGTAAAATACTCTTTTTTAGGTTTCTCCATGTTTTCTCCTACAATTAAGTAACAATTTTAGCTAAATGAAATAAAATTTATCTTAAGTAAAATACTATGCTAAAAGTTTTTTCACCATCTCATTTATTCTTTTTCCATCCGCAACACCAGCAAACTTTTTAGAAGCAGCTCCCATAACTTTACCCATATCTTTTAAGCTAGTTGCTCCAACTTCACTTATTATCTCTTTCATTCCATTTTCAAGTTCAACATCACTTAATTGTTTAGGAAGATAAAGCATAAAAACATCAACTTGTTCTTGCTCTTTTTGAACTAAATCATCTCTTGAAGCAGCGCTATATTGAGAAATTGCCTCTTCTCTTTGTTTTATTCCTCTTTGAATTAGTTTTATAACTTCAGCATCATCTAAAACTCTTCTTTCATCAACTTCAACTTGTTTAATCATTGTATTTATGGCTCGTATAGAGTCTCTTTTTACAACCTCTTTATCTCTCATTGCTTGTTTTAAATCTTCATTTAATTTCTCTTTTAAACTCACTTTTGCTCCTTTTAGATTTTAAAATTTATTGAATTATACTTTTTTAAGAATTAAAACTCTCAACTAGCTCTTCAAGAGTTAAAAATCTCTCAACTTTCTCTTCATAAATAGCTTTTTTCTCTTCAAGCTCTTTTGAAAGTGCTACAATTCCAATTTTTTCATAACATTTTGGGTCTGCTAAACAGCTGTTTAACTCTTCTATTTTAGCTTCAAGCTCTTCAAGCTCATTTGGTAAACTATCATACTCTCTTTGATCTTTATATGATAATTTTGTCTGTTTTTTAGGTTCGTTTATAACTTTTACAGATGTTTTCTCTTTTTGTATTTCAACTTCTAAATTATCCAGCTCTTTTAACTCTTTTTCTATTTGTAAATATTCACTATATGGTTGGAAACTCTCCATAATATGACCATTTCCAGTAAATACAAATAGTTTTTTAGCAATTTTATCTACAAAATATCTATCATGAGATACAAATATTAAAGCACCTTGAAAGTTTTGTAAGTACTCTTCTAAAATATTAATTGTTGGAATATCTAAGTCATTTGTAGGTTCATCCAAAATCATACAATCAACTCTTTTTGTAAAAAGTAGGGCAAGTGCAACTCTATTTTTCTCTCCACCACTTAAAACACCAACTTTTTTATCTAAATACTCTTTTGGAAAAAGAAAGTTTTTTAAGTATCCAAAAACATGCATATTTCTTCCATCATCTAAAACAACTCTATCTCCACCATTTGGACAAAAAATCTCTAAAATAGTTTTATCATCATCAAGCATCTCTCGTTGTTGATCAAAGTATGCTATTTGAAAATCCCCTTTTTTAAAACTTCCTTTATCAATTTTCATTTTTTCCATAAAAATTTTAAGAAGTGTTGATTTTCCACTTCCATTTGGACCAACAATTGCAATAGTATCTTTTTGTAAAATTCTTGTTGTAAAATCTTTGATTAGCTCTTTATCACCCAATGTTTTATAAATATTATCAAGCTCATAAAGCATTTTTTTCTTATTTTGTTGTTTCTCTTCACTATTAAAAGATTTTTGCTCTCTTTGAAGCTCTATGCTCATCTTTTTTATTGCTGCTGGATTTGATTTTGCTTTTTGTTTTAAATCAAAATATTCAGCTTTTCTTCTTTCATTTCTTTTTCTTCGTGCAGTTACTCCGTGTTGCATCCAGTGAGCTTCTTGTTTTACAAGTCTAAGTAAGTTTTCATGCTCTTTTTGCATATTTGATAAAATTTGTGCTTTTTGTTCTAAGTATGATGAGTATCCACCATTGAATCTTCTTAGTTCTCCACCATCAACTTCAATAACATTTGTAGCAATATTATCAATAAAATATCTATCATGAGATATAAAAAGTAGGGTAAAGTTGTTTTTTAAAAGTAACTCTTCTAAAAACTCAACCATATAAACATCAAGGTGGTTTGTAGGCTCATCTAAAAGTAAAATATCTGGTTTTTTTAAAATCAAACCAGCTAAACTAACACGACGCTGCTCTCCACCACTTAGTAAATTTACATCTTTAAACTCATACTGTTTTAATTGAAATTCAACTAAAACTCTCTCAATCATATTGTCTAAATCCCAAGCATTATGAAACTCTAAAAAAGATGCTAAATCACTCTGTCTTCTTAGTAGATTTTCATCTTCATAGTTTGTCATTAGCTCATTTGTGATTTTTTCATACTCTAATTTTGCACTTTTAAGTTCAACTAATTGATTTTCAATAGCATCTCTTACACTCAAATTTGCTTTGAATTTTGGTTGTTGGTCTAGCATCTCTATTTTTACAGATCTATCAATAGAGATTTCACCACTATCAGGTTCAACTAATCTCATAATAATTTTAAATAGAGTTGATTTTCCTTGTCCATTTTGACCAATAACAGCAACTCTTTGTCCAGATTGAAGGGTAAAGTTTGCATCTTTTAAAATAACTTTTGTGTCATACTGCTTTGAAATGTTTTGTAAGTCGATTAGTGCCATATAAAGAGTGTTTTTCCTAAAAAATAAAAAAGAGTTTATCTAAAAACTCTTTAGAGCTAAATAAGTTAATAAGATTTTAGTTTTAGCACATCTTCTATATTTGTATATTCAAACTCTTTAAAATCAATAGTTTTTTCTAAAATAGCGTTTACAGCCATTCTATCAGCAAGTTCATTTCCCTCAACTCCACTATGACCCTTTACATGATTTAATTCAATACTGTTTTTAATATCTTCATATAAAAAGTGAGCCTCTTTTATAAGTTCAAGATTTTTTATCTCGCCACCTTTTTTGCTCCAGCCATTTTTTTTCCAAGAGTATGCCCAAGTTTTTATACAATCAATTGAGTATTTAGAATCTGAAAAAATTATAATTTTTTCTTCACTAATATTTTGTGAAGCTATTTGAAGTGCTTTTAATAAAGCATTTAGTTCAGCTATATTGTTTGTTCCATTTTCAACAAATGCTCCATATAGTAAAACTGGTTTTTTATTGTTTTTATAAATTGCCAATCCACTTCCAGCAAATCCAGGATTTCCAGAACAAGCTCCATCACAATAAATTGTTAAATTAAAATTTTGATTTGTTTTTTCATTTTTATAAATTGTTGCTTTTATCTTGTTATATTCTAAAATTTTATGATAATTTTCAACTATTTGATTTTGTGCTTCAAGTGATTTAATCCCTTTTAAAAGCATAAGTAAATTGAAATCATTTTTTGAAATCTCTTTTGAGAATATAATATCTTTATAATTTATATTATCATTTGATATTTGTAAAATATCAAGTTGTGTCTGATTTAATTTATCATTAAAAGTAATTAGTTTTAAAATTTCTTTATCTATTGTCATTTTTTCTCATTTTATGGAATATAGCTCTCTTTGTTATTTATAAATTTTGTTGTATAAAACAGCTCTTTTAGGAATAGAATCAAAGATATAACCAAAGAACACATTGCTAAAATGAATAAAATAGCTATAAAAATAGTATATTCAAAATGAAAAAATGAGCTTAAAAATATTGTAATAATTACAAGTGCAATCAAAAGTCCAGTTGTTGTTCCAAAAAATATAGCTAAATTTGTGTTATTCATCCTCATTGTTAAAAAATCTCTTCTAGCTTTAATCATATTTTTTAAATCATTGCTCATATTATTTAAAGATTTTTGTTCTTGTTCAAATTTATCAAGTCTATCGACTTTATCTATAATTCTAATAAGTCTTGTAGAAAATAGATTCAAAATTCCAGCAACACCTGCAAGCAAAAAAACAGGTGCAACTGATAGTTGAATCATACTTGTAATTGAGTCTATTTCAACTGATGTTATCACTATTTTGCTTCATCAATAATTTTTAAAAGCTCATTTTGAGCCTCTAAAGCAATTTCTATAAAGTCTGGATTTACATCATCTATTAATTGAGTAAAAGAGTTTAAAGATATATTTGTTTTACCATCTTTTGTATAAACAGCAATTTTACAAGGCAGTATACAAGCTATTGTAATATCACCATTTAAAAACTTTTCTGCATAGTTTGGATTACAAATATCAACTACTTGACAATCCTCATTTAGCTCTTTTCCTTTTGAATTTAGTGTGGCTTTAATATTGTGTACATGTTGAACTCCAAAACTATATTTTGGTGCTATTTGTTTTAAACTCTCTACAACTTCATCTACACTTTTATTTGAAACTTCTATATATTGCATATTTTAACCTTTTAAATTTTTGTAAAAGTATAACTAATAAAGAGTTATAAATTGATATTTAGATAATATTTTTTTTATGATTAATGAAAATAAAAAAGAGAAAATAGAGATTTATTTTGATAAAGAGTGCCCATTTTGTAACTCTTATGTAAACTACTTAAAACTAAAAGATGGTTATCTTTTAGTTTTAAAAAATGCTAGAGAGCATAAAGATGAATTAGATTTTACAAAATTAGATATAAACAAGGGATTTATAGTTGTTTATAAAGATAACTTTTATCAAGCAGATATGGCATTAAAATTTATAAATAGTATTGTAAAAAAAGATACTTTTATAGGGAAAATGCACTTTTTATTTAAGTATGACAACTTTTTTAGTAGATTTTTGTATAAATTTTTATTAATAATCAGAAAGCTTTTTCTGTATAGTCTAAAAATAAAATCTAATATTTAGAAGTTTTAACAGTAAATTAACAAAGCTTCGAAATAATCTCATAAATTTTTATAAAGGATAGAATTTATGAGATTAAAATACTCAATATTTGCATGTCTTCTTTTGCATTCAAATATAGTTGCCCAAGATAGAATATCTTTAGATACAGTTTCTGTAACAGCTACAAAATATGAAAAAGCTACAAAATATATTAGCGAAAGTATTGCTGTTGTTGATGAAAAAACAATAGAGGATAAAAATATCTTAAATGTTCAAGATGCACTACAAACAATTCCTGGAGTAATAGCAGAATCAACTTCAAATAGCCCTAGTCCAAAATTAATTATTAGAGGTGCAGGTCTAAAAGCTAGATTTGGTGTAAGAGAGATAATGGTTATGAAAGATGGAATTCCTATGACAGATCCAGATTCATTTACAAGATTTGATTTTATAGATATGCAAGATGTTTCAAATATCGAGGTTCAAAAAGGACCTGGTTCAATAAATGCAATTAATTCAACTGGTGGAGTAATTCAGCTTATTACAAAATCAGTATTTGAAGAGGATAAAAATCGTATAAAATTTGGTGTTGGAAATGAGAATCAGAGAAATGTAAATATTAAACTAAGAGAAAAACTTGATGAGAACAATTTTGTATCATTAACTTTTAGTAAAAGAAAAACTGATAACTCATGGAGAGATAATAATGAGTTTGATACTACTCAAGCAACTTTAAAATATGGATATATATTTAAAGATTACTCATCAATAGAGAATGAGATATCTTATACAGAATCAAATTTAAATCTTCCAGCATCTATGAATCAAACTGAGTTTGATGAGTTTAAAAGAAGCAAAGAGCAACATAATACCTCATATGCTTGGCAAAATAGTGCTAGAGACTCTAAAATCTTCTCATTTAGTAGTAAATATGAGAAAGAGATAGGAGATTTGCTATTAAAACCAAGATTGTATTTTAACTCTTGGGAGCATTTTCATCCAGTTACAGGATTGATTAATGATAGTGATGATAATAAAGTTTTTGGAACAGATTTAGAATTTAATATATCACATAATCTATTTAAACAAGATGCAATGTTTGTTGGTGGATTAACTTTAAAAATGGATAGAACAAAAGATGCTAAGAAGTATGAGTATAGAGATTATTCTACTTTTGGTGGAAGAATTAGTAAAACATTATCAAATGAGAAGGGTAGTTTAGCAAATATTGAAGACTCTAAAACTACTTTATATGGTATATATTTAATGGAGAGTTTTAAAATAAATGATGATTTAGGTTTTGATATTAGCACAAGAGTTGATAAATTAAAATTTGATATAGAAGGTAATGAAATATCTAAGTATGATTATCCAACAGGTAAATATATATCTGGACAAGGAGAGTATAATATTGATAACTCTTTTACACTTTTATCATCAAAACTAGGATCTAGTTATGCAATAAGTGATTTTACAAATGTTTATGCTTCAGTTGCATTTGCTAATCAAGCCCCAACAACAAGTGAGCTAGATGAGACAAGTGATTTAAAAAAATCATCTAGTACAAATTATGAAGTTGGAGTAAAAACAAGAACAAACAATCTATCTTATGATTTAGCTTTATATCAAAACTATGTAGATGATGAGATTATACAGATAAAAGATGCAAGTGGTAATTCTATATATGATAATGCAGGGAAAACTAATAAAAAAGGCTTAGAGTTTAATCTGTCTTATGATTTAACATCAACTTTAGAAGTTGGTGGATCTTATTCTTATAGTAAATTTAAATTTGATAAATTTAATGAGAAAGTATGGGCTAATTTAGTTTCAAGAGATGGAAACTATCTACCATCAATTCCAAAAAATCAATATGCGCTATATTTAGCTTATAATCAAAATGGTTTTAAAACAAGAGTTACAACAAGAACTTTTGGAAGTTACTACATGGATAATGCAAATACACAAAAGTATGAAGGGTATAAATTTATTACAGATTTAATGATTGGGTATGAGTTTAAAGCTCACAATATTCAATTAAATGTAAATAACTTATTTGACAAATATTACGCCTCTGAAGCTTCTAAAGACACAGGTTCAGGAGTTTCATATAAAGCAGCTAGTCCTAGAATGACAATGCTTACATATAGTTATAAATTTTAAGGAAGGTAGATATGATAAAGTTTATAAAAAGAGATAAAAATGATATATTTGGAATGCCAATTCTAAAGATTATATTTAAAAATAAAATTTTTCACAGAACAGTCCAAGTATCTGTACTTTTTTTATTTATTTATGCCATTTATTTTGGATTTATACATCCTACAAAAGAGAATAATATATTTACAACAGCACTTTTTTGGGGATTGTTTTGGCCATTTTTTATGGTTACAACTTTAGCTACTTTTGGAAGAATATTTTGTGGAGTTTGTCCACATGGTTTTATTGGAAAATATATCACAAAAATTGGTTTGAAAAAGAAAATACCAAATAAGTTGGCAAATCCATTTATTGGATTATTACTACTATTTTTTGCTTGGTGGTTTGTATATTATATGTTTCCACAATTTTTTAAAACACCATATGCAACTGCAATCTTATTTTTTGTTATGACAATTATTGCATCTATTTTTTATTATCTTTATGATGAAATGTCATATTGTAAATATATTTGCCCAATTGGAACTGTTACAAAAGTATATTCAAAAGTTGGTTTTACAAAATTACAGACTTATAAACAAGAGTGTCAAAACTGTAGAACTTTTGATTGTGCAAAAGTTTGTAGTTATAATTTAAAACCATTTACATTTGAGAAAAAAAACTCTATGGAAGATTGTACTTTATGTATGGATTGTGCAAGAGAGTGTGAAAGTGTAGCTTTTAAATTCAATAAACCATCAAATACACTTTTTAATAAATTTAAGACTTCAAAAGCTGAGGTTTGGGCTTTAATTTTATTAACTGCAGCTATTAGTATTACAATGAGTTTTCACCACTCTTTAGGAAGAAGTGCAATAGTTGAAGAGTTTTTCTGGGTTAAAACAGCTAGATATTTCGAAACTATAATTTATTTTGGTTCAATTGATACTATTGGACTTTTTGCTTTTGTTTATGCGGTATTAATTTCAATATTTTTAAGTGTTGTAGGAATATTTATAGCTTCAAAAATTATGAGAGTTGAATTTTCAAATACTTTTTATACTTTAGGGTACGCTTTTGCACCACTATTTATAATTGGTGGATTATCTCATATTGGAGAGTTTTTCTTTTATTCTTATGCTTCAAATATTGTAAATGGATTTAATCAAGCTTTTAGTTTAGGATTTGAGACTATGAAACCACTTGCTAGTAGAAAAGATGAGTGGGTACATATTTTCAATATTTTTACTCATATAGGATATATTTGGGCATTTATTATTATGATAAATAGATTAAAATTAATAGAGACTAAAAGATATTTAAAAATAGTAGCTTTTCCATTTGCATCTGCACTTATAATTTTTTATATGAGTCTAAACTTTTATAAGGTTTACATATTCGATACTTATGGGAAAATTAATTCACACAACCATATGAATCATAAAAAATAATCAAAAAATAGGAGTATTTAAAATTTTTAAATACTCCTCTCTACTTATCTCATAAGCTCCAAGTGAGGCTAAATGTGGGTTATAAACTTGACAATCTATAAGTTTTATATCATTTTTTAAAGCCCACTTGCAAAGATGATAAAAGGCAACTTTTGAAGCATCATTTACAAGTGAAAACATACTCTCTCCACAAAAAACATTGTTTATAAGAATTCCATACAATCCACCAACAAGTTTTTTGTCTAAATAAACTTCAATAGAGTTTGCAAAATCTAAATTATGCATTAAAGTATAGGCTTTTATAAAATTCTCATCAATCCAAGTATCGCTTTCATGTTTTCTTTTTACATCTGAACAATTTTGTATAACTTCAATAAAGTTTGTATTTGATTTTACCTCAAAACCTCTATTAAAGATAGATTTTTTAAGGCTTTTAGATACTTTCATCTCATTTGGTTTTAAAACCATTCTTTTTTGTGGACAAAACCAGTGAATATAACCTAAATCATCAATAAACCAAGGGAAAAGTCCATTTGAATATGCATTTATTAATCTTTGAGGATGAAAATTTCCTCCAATTGCAACTAAATCATCTTTCATATCTTTTAATGTTGGAAAATTATAATCCTCATCATCAAGTAGCCAAATTTTATTTTTTTTATCAAGTAATTCCATTTGCTAATTTTAGTCAAAATTATGTTAATATCCCGCATTTAAAGGAAGAAAAATGAAGAGAATTGAAGCATATTTATCAAGTTTAGGTTATTGTAGTAGAAGTGAAGCTAGAAAATTTATGAAACAAAATGAGGTTTTTGTTTTGAATAAAAGAGTTTTTAATCCAAGTATTAAAGCAGAGCATAAAGATATATTTGTAAATGGTGAAAAACTTGATAGCCAAAAGCTTACAATTTTAATGAATAAACCAAATAAAGTTATCTGCTCTCACAATGATGCTGGAAAATTAATATATTCTCTTCTTCCACAAAGATGGCAAAATAGAAATCCAAAAATATCAACTATTGGAAGACTTGATATGGATACAACAGGAGCTATTATTTTAACAGATGATGGAGAGTTAAATCATAAACTAACAAGCCCTAAAAAAGATGTAAAAAAAGTTTATGAAGTAACTTTACAAAATCCACTAAAAGGTGATGAACAAGAGCTTTTTGAAAGTGGAACTATTATTTTAAATGGTGAAGAAAAAGCTTTAAAACCAGCATTTTTAAAAATTATTAATCCAAATTTAGTTCATTTAGAGATTGTTGAGGGTAAATACCATCAAGTAAAAAGAATGTTTGCTTATACAGGAAACAGAGTTATAAAGCTTCATAGATTAGAGTTTGCTGGTTTTAGGGTTGAAGATTTAAAAGAGGGTGAGTTTAAGATTATAGATTTATCAAATTTTTGCGAAAAACCTCTTCTTTTAAGGAGAGGATGTAAGCATATTAAACTTAGAAAACGAGATATTAATTAGATGTTTCTTGACTTTCAATATATTGTTTAACTACTTCAAGAGAAGCACCACCGCAACT
>NZ_JBAZAH010000006.1:0-53356 GCF_041672065.1 Aliarcobacter sp.
CCCTCTTCTTCTACTGCACGAAGAATTTGTGGACATAATCCTAAATTTAAAAATGACATAATTACCTTTGTTTTATGAACCTACAAAAGTGATTAGCTTAAGTTACGATCTAGGTTGAATAATTTGAATTTAAATGAGTTGTAGAAAATCTACATAAACGAAGTCAGGCATAGACCGAAGTATGCCGAAATTGTGAGATTATATCACAATTTCTTCAATAAATCATCAATTTTTTTATTTGACTCAATAATGTTCTCTATTTTAATATTTTTATTTAAAACTTCACCATAAGTTGTATCTACAATCTCTTTTAAACTTATTGGTTTTGCTAATTGATTTGCAAAAAGAAGCAGATTTACTCCACTATTAATAGCTAGTGTTAAAGTCTGTTTTAAATCATAATGTTTACTAATAGCACTCATTTGTAAATCATCAGTTATTAAAACTCCTTTATAATTTAGTCTATCTCTTAAAAGTTTTGTGTTTATATTGTATGAAAGTGTTGCTGGATAATTTTTATCTAAATTTTCATTATAAACATGAGCTGTCATTATTAAATCAACCTTGTTGTTTTCTATAAAATATTTATAAGGCTCCAACTCAACTTCACTCCAAGTATTTGATATATCAACAAATCCTAAATGCGAATCAGCCAAAGATGAACCATGCCCTGGAAAATGTTTTAAAGTTGCAAGAACACCCTCTTTTTTTAACTCATCAACAAAAATAGATGCATATTTTGTAACTTCATTTGCATCTTTTGAGTAACTTCTTCCAAGTTTATATATAACACTATTGTTTTTATTTATAGCCAAATCAACAACAGGCGCAAAGTTTAAATTAATACCAACATCACTTAAACCTTTTGCCATAGCTTTGTAACTATCTTTTGCAAAAATTTCACCTTTTTTTGAAATTTCACTTGCATTTAAAGTTTCATTAAATCCAATATCAGCTTTTAATCTTTGAACTCTTCCACCCTCTTGATCAATTGAGATAAGTAATTTTCTATCACTAATTTTTTGCAAAGTCTGATTTAAAACTCTCAACTGCTCTAAATTCTCTATATTTTTTGCTTTTGTCTTATCGTTTGGATCTTTATCAAACAATATAACTCCACCCAAACCAAACTCTACATCTTTATAAATTTGACTATTTTTAGTTATTTTTGTATCTGTAAATCCAAGAATAACCATTTTTGCAATCATCTGTTTTATTTGTATTTCACTATATTTTTCTTGTGCAAAACTTGAAATAACAAGTGCTAAAACCAATAATATTTTTTTCATAAAATCTCCTACTTAACCCAGTTTTTATAGTTTGTAAACGATGGAAACTGCTTTTTAAAATCATCAATTTCAAAAGAGTAACTATAGTTTTCAATATACTCTTGCAAAGTATCATAAGCTTTTTTTAGCTCCATAAACTTCTCATTGCTTCCACCCTCAACATCTGGATGATATTTTTTTGAAAGCTTTAAATATCTTTTTTTTATATCTTTTTTACTCATTGTTGAGATTATTCCAAAAATCTCAACTGCTTTTATAAAATCTTCATAACTCATAAAAATCCTTTAAAAGTCTATATTGTACACAAATATTATGATTAATCTACTTATTGTATAATGTCAAAATTTTTTAAAAAGGTAATATTTTATATGAATTTTTTAGCAACACTAATTAAATATGCAATAATTTTTGGGATTTTATATCTTATTTTCACAAATTTTGGAGTGTTTTTAGCAGTTATTGGTGGAATTGTTCTATCTTTTGTTTTAATCATCTATTTTTTAAAAAGAGAGCTTAGAAAAAGAGCACAGCAATTTGAGTTTAAATTTGAGAGTTTTACAAATAAAGATTATGAAAATTTTGACTTTAGAAACTTTAAAAACTTCAACAATCAAAATTTTCAAGGAAACTTTTATACTCAAAGTTCAAAATTACAAGAGGCAAAAGAGTTTTTTGGTTTTTCATCTACTCCTTCTAAAGAGGATATAAAAAAAAGATACAAAGAGTTAGCAAAAATTTATCACCCTGATTTAAATGGGCAAGATGATGAGAAGATGAAAAAGTTAAATGAGTATAGAGATATTTTAATGCAAAACTATGGGAACTAAGGATTAATATGGTAGATATGACAAAAGTGGCAAATATAATTTTATATATGTTACATAAGCAAGTAAAAGGTTTAAATAACAAAAAAGTAGAGTTGATGCTATTTTTTATGGAAAAAAATCATCTTGATTTTTTTAATCAAAAAATTGTAAATGAAGAGTTTATAAAAGATAAAAGAGGTGTTAAAGCAAAAAATCTTAGTGAGATTTTTGAGTTAATTATAGATGAAGTTGATATTGATGAAGATGATGAAAGAGTCTATTTTATTCAAGAACTTTTAGATTTTTTAGAGATTGATATTGTTGAAAAAAATGGTTACAAAGAGCTTAACTTCTCAAAATTTGAAGAGGATTTCAGTGAAGAGTTATTTTCAAAAGATGAGTTTAAAACTATTCATAAAGTTGTAAGCTTATATAAAGATACAACTGTAAGAAATCTTGCAAATGAATCTTTTTCTATTGATAAAGTAAGAAGTGCGGAACTTGGAGATTTAATTTTATGATAGAAAACATTGATATTTTGGCAATACTATTTTTTTCTCTTTTTTTAATATCTCTTATATTTTTATTTACTATAAAATCAAAAATATCTCAAAAAGATATAGAACATGCAAAACTGAGCCAAAACCTTGAGTTTTTATCAAAAAAAGTTGATGATTTTTTAAAAAATGAGCAAGAGTTATTAAAAAATATTGCAAATTTAGAAGAGCAAAATATTAAGCTTAAAATTGAAAACTCATCTTTAAATGCAAATATAGATTTTCAAAAAGAGAATAATCAAAAATTAAAAGATGATTTAGAAGAGCAAGGCAAAAAATTAGAGCTTAAACTAAATGAGATTATGCAAAATAATTTGGATAATAAGCTAAAAAAATTTGATGAAACTTCACTAAAAGGTCTTGATAATATTTTAAAACCATTTAAAGAGAATATTGACTCTTTTCAAAAAAGAGTTGAAGAGTCTCAAGAAAATAGTACAAAGAAATTTGCCGAGCTATCAAAAGAGATTGAGATGCTTACAAAAGCTGGACTTAATATTTCTCAAGAGGCAGAAAACTTAACAAAAGCATTAAAGGGTAAAAAACAGACTCAAGGAAGCTGGGGTGAGATGATTTTAGAGAGTGTTTTAGAGTATTCAGGACTTTTAAAAAATATTCACTATTTTACTCAACAAAGTTATAAAGATGAGCATGGTGATACAAAAAGACCAGATGTTATTATAAAACTTCCACAAAATAGATCTATGATAATTGACTCAAAAGTTTCATTAAATGATTATGAAGAGTATATAAGAGCACAAAGTGATGAGCAAAGAGCAATTAGCTTAAACAATATTGTAAGCTCTTTTAAAAACCATATAGATAATCTTGATTCAAAAGATTATGCACACTACAAAATTGGAACGCTTCAATATGTATTTATGTTTGTACCAATAGAAGGTGCATTTTCACTTGCTGTTCAAAAAGATCCAACTTTGTATGAATATGCTTTGAAAAAGCATATAGCAATAGTAAATCCATCTACTTTAACAGTATCTTTACGAACTATATATTTATATTGGCAAAGCGAACAATCTTCAACTTTGGCTAGTAAACTATTTGATGAAGCTGGAAAGTTATATGACAAAATGGTTAATTATACAGATAGCTTCAATAAAATAGGAAACCAAATAAAAGCTTTAAATAATAGTTACGAAACTGCTTCAAAACAGTTAAGTGAAGGTAGTGGTAATATTTTAACTAGAGTTGAAAACTTAAAAAAACTTGGTGCAAAAACTACAAAAACTTTAAAAGATTCAAAAATAGAGTTTGAGGATTTTGATGAAAATAGGATTGAAGTTTTGATGCTTGAAGAGTAAATGTAATAGATTTCTCTATTACATTTAAAAATTATACATGATAGTTTGGTGCTTCATTTGTAATTGTTACATCATGAACATGAGACTCTTTTAATCCAGCACTTGTAATCTCTACAAACTCGGCTGTTTGTTGGAAAATAGATATATCTTTTGAACCTAAATATCCCATTGAACTTCTAAGTCCTCCAACCATTTGGTGAATAATATCAGCAATACTTCCTCTATATGCAACTTTTCCTTCAATTCCTTCAGGTACAAGTTTATCAGCAGCAGTTCCCTCTTGGAAATATCTATCTGTACTTCCTTTTGTCATAGCTCCAATACTTCCCATACCTCTATAAGATTTAAACTTTCTTCCTTGGTATAAAATAACTTCACCTGGACACTCATCAGTTCCAGCTAAAGCACTTCCCATCATAACACAACTAGCACCTACTGCTAAAGCTTTTGCAACATCTCCTGAATATCTAATTCCACCATCTGCAATAATTGGAGTTCCTGATTTTTTAGCTTCAATTGCACACTCATCAATAGCACTCATTTGAGGAACACCAACTCCTGCAACAATTCTAGTTGTACAAATACTTCCAGGTCCAATTCCAACTTTAACACCATCAGCTCCAGCTGCAATTAAATCTCTTGTAGCTTCAGCAGTTGCTACATTTCCAGCAATTAACTCAACATCAAGCTCAGCTTTAATAGCTTTAACTGTATCTAAAATACCTTTTGAATGACCATGAGCTGAGTCTAAAACTAAAACATCAACTCCAACTGCAACTAAAGCTCTAGCACGATCAAGTTGATTAACACCAATAGCAGCACCAACTCTAAGTCTTCCAAACTCATCTTTACAAGCATTTGGATACTCAATTTTTTTATTAATATCTTTAATTGTAATAAGACCAATTAATTTATTATCTTTATTTACAATTGGAAGTTTCTCTATTTTATTTTGATGCATAACTTCAGCAGCTTGCTCAAGTGTTGTTCCTTCTACTGCTGTAACTAATGGCATTTTTGTCATTTTTTCATAAACTTTAAATCTATAATCTTTTGTAAATCTCATATCTCTGTTTGTTAAAATTCCAACTAAAATACCATTATCATCAACAACAGGAACTCCAGAGATTTTATAGTTTGCCATAATATCTTCAGCATCTTGCAGAGTTTGCTCTGGTTTTATTGTGATTGGATCTATTATCATTCCAGATTCTGATTTTTTAACCTTTTGACACTGTAAAACTTGTGACTCAATATCCATATTTTTATGAATAATTCCAATTCCACCAAGTCTTGCCATTGCAATAGCTGCTTGATACTCTGTAACTGTATCCATAGCTGCACTTACAAATGGAATATTCAACTCTATATTTCTTGTAAGTTTAGTTTTGACACAAACCTCTTTTGGTAATACTTCAGATTTAGCAGGTACTAACAACACATCTTCAAACGTTAAAGCTCTTTTTCTTATTTTCATCTTTAAATCCTATTCAATTATTTTTTAAAATTTACAGCTTTTTCCATAGATAAAGCACCATCAAACAAAGTTTGTTCTTGAAAACTATTTGCAATTAGTTGAAGCCCAATTGGTAAATTTTCACTATCTTTTCCTACAGGTAAACTAATAGCTGGAAGTCCTGCTAAATTCACACTAATAGTATATAAATCTGCCAAATACATCTCTAAAGCATTTGAGTATGAGCCAAATTTTGGAGCAGTTGTTGGAGCAACTGGACTTAATATTAAATCAGCACTTGCAAAAATATTATCAAACTCTTTTTTAATAACACTTCTAACTTTTTGTGCTTTTGTATAATATGCATCATAATATCCAGAGCTTAAAACAAAAGATCCAACCATAACTCTTTTTTTAACCTCATATCCAAAACCTTCAGTTTTTGTATTAACATACATATCTTTTAAGCTTGAACTATTTGCTCTAAATCCATATCTAACACCATCAAATCTTGCTAGGTTTGCACTAGCTTCTGCAGCAGAGATAATATAGTAAGTTGAAATTATTTTATCTGAGTCAAGCATATTTGTATGAACTATTTTATGACCTTGCTCTTCTAAAAGTTTTACAGTTTTATTAAATGCTTCTTTAATCTCACTACTAGCACTTTCAATATAGTTATCAATAACAGCAATTGTAAATTTTTTGTTTGAATTTAAATTTGGAGTGATTTTTTCATATTCAATATTCGCACTCGTAGAGTCTTTTTCATCATATCCAGCTATTGCATCATATAATATTGCAGCATCTTCAACATTTTGAGTGATAACTCCACATTGATCAAGCGAAGATGAGTATGCAGCTATTCCATATCTACTTACTCTTCCATAAGTTGGTTTCATTCCAACAACACCACAATAAGCAGCTGGTTGTCTAATACTTCCACCTGTATCAGTTCCTAGTGCTGCAATAGCACTTCCATCAGCAACAGCAGCAGCACTTCCTCCACTACTTCCACCTGGAATTCTACTATTATCTATTGGATTTAATGTTTTACCATGACAAGAAGATTCAGTTGAACTTCCCATAGCAAACTCATCCATATTTGTTAAACCAAATGGACTAAATCCTGCTTTTTCTAGATTTTCTATTACTGTTGCATTAAAAGGAGCTATATAATTTTTTAAAATTTTGCTAGAACAAGTTAATTCCCAATTTTTAACATTTATATTATTTTTAATTGCAATTGGAACTCCACAACCACTCTCGTTTAGTTCAATATTCTCTAATTGCTCAATATAAGCACCAATTTTGCTATTTTTTATCTTATGTTTTAAATCATCTTTAAGTTTTTTAATCTCTTCACTATTTAAACTTAGTGCTTCTTTTAGAGTCATATATCAATTCTCCTAATATTTGTAGGTTCTTTTATAAAAGGCTGATTATATCAAAAAAAAGTTTAAAAAAAGTGTAGGTAGGTTTTGTAGTAATTTTTGAGAAATAAAAAGAGAAAAATCTCTTTTTATTTAAAATTTAGATGAAAGAGATAAATGCCATTGGTGTAGCATCACCTTTTCTAATTCTTGTTTTAACAATAGATGTATATCCACCGTTTCTTCCCTCATATTTAGGAGCTATTTCATTAATTAATTTCTTAGTAGCTTCTTTACATTGTAATGCAGCAAATACAGTTCTGTGTGTATTTAAATCAGCATTTCTTGCAGTTGTTACTAATTTCTCAATATATCTTTTTAGCTCTTTTGCTTTTGGAACAGTTGTTTCGATTTTTTCTCTCTCAATAATAGCAATTGCTAAATTTTTTAGCAATGCTTTTCTATGAGCAGAAGTTCTATTTAACTTTCTATATCCGTGCTTATGTCTCATATTAAACCTTTATTATGCTTTTAATTGCTCTAATTTTCTTCTTAAAGAAGAAGCAATATTTTCTGGAAGTGTATTTTCAACTGGATAACCTAAAGATTCAAGCTTCATAGCTATCTCTTCATAAGATTTTGTTCCAAGATTTTTTATACTTTTTACTTCCACTTCACTCATAAGAACTAACTCACCTAAGTATTTAATTCCTGATCTATCAAGAGAGTTAAAACTTCTTGCACTTAAATTTAAGTCTTCAATTTTAACTACTAAATCTTTAATTTCTGAGCTATCTTCAGATGTTTCAGCAATAGAAACTTCAGATAAATCAAAAACTTTATTAAATACTGACATTTGTGAGTACATAACGCTAACTGCTTCTTTAAATGCATTTACAGGACTAATTTGTCCATTTGTAATTACATTAAATACTGCTTTTTCAAAGTTAGGATTATCTTCAACTAACATTTTTTCAATATTATAAACTACTTTTTTTACTGGTGTAAAAAATGCATCAATTGGTATAAAATCTGGTCCAACGATATCTCTGATATCTTCAGATGGCATATATCCAATACCTTTTTGAATAATAACTGTAAAGTTTAAGTTACAATCACTATTTATAGTCGCTAAATGCTCGTTGTTTGATACTACATCAATTTCAGAATTGATTAAATCTTCACCTTTAATATCTCTTGGTCCACTAAAAGAGTATTCAACAGATACTTGATCTTTATCGCTATTTATCTTAAATCTAATGTTTTTTAAATTTATAACAAACATAGCAACATCTTCAAGCATTCCTCTTAATGAGTCAAACTCATGAGTAACACCCTCAATTTTAACAGCAATTGGTGCATAACCAACAGATGAACTTAAAAGTAATCTTCTTAACGGATGAGCTAAAGTAATAGCAAATCCATCTTCAAATGGATATGCTGTTATCTTTGCTTCATTTGCACTAATAGCCTCAATCTCAACTTCAGTTGGTAAAAACGGAGTTTCTGCAAACTTTTTCATTGGCTACCTTTTTATTTTTTATTTAGAATATAACTCTACTATTAATCTCTCTTCAACAGGAATAACTACTTCTTCTCTCTCAGGTATTCTTGTGAAAATTCCAAAAACTTTATCTTTATCTACATTTACCCAATCAACCATTCCTGTTTGATTTGTAAGCTCGATAGCTCTTTGTACTTGTGGATTATTTTTAGTTTTCTCTTTAATCTCAATTTTTTGTCCAGGTTTTACTAAATATGATGGAATATCAACTTTTTTACCATCAACTAAAACATGTCCATGAGTTGTAATTTGTCTAGCAAATGCTCTAGTTGTAGCAAATCCCATTCTATAAACAACATTATCTAATCTTTGTTCAATTAGAGTAATTAAAATTGTTCCTGTATTTCCTTCTCTTCTAACTGCTTCTTTGAAGTAGTTGCTGAATTGTTTTTCAGAAATACCATAAATAAATTTAACTTTTTGTTTTTCTCTTAATTGTAATCCATACTCAGAAATTTTAGATCTTCTTTGTCCATGTTGTCCTGGAGCAAATGGTCTTTTTTCTAAAGCACTTTTACCTGAAAGTCTTCTCTCACCTTTAAGTCCAAGATCCGCTTCAAGTCTTCTTTCGATTTTTTCTACTGGTCCTCTATATCTTGCCATTATTTACTCCTTACACTCTTCTTCTTTTAGGAGGTCTACAACCATTGTGTGGTAATGGTGTAACATCTTTAAACCAAACAACTTTGATTCCATTCATTGAACCAACTGATTTAACAGCTGTATCTCTTCCTGAACCAGGTCCTTGAATTTTTATTCCTACATTTTTAATTCCATGTTCCATAGCTTTTGTTAAAGCATCCTCAACTGCAGCCTGAGCAGCAAATGGAGTTGATTTTTTAGAACCTTTAAACCCTAGATTTCCAGCACTTGACCATGCAATAGCGTTTCCAGCTTTGTCTGTAACTGTAACCATAGTGTTGTTAAAACTTGCAGCAATATGTATGATACCGTCAGCAATATTTTTTCTTACAACTTTTTTTCTAGTAACTTTTCTTTTTGCCATCATCTATCCTTATTTACTTGCCGCACTAATAGTTTTCTTTTTACCTTTTCTTGTTCTAGCATTAGTTTTAGTCTTTTGCCCTCTACAAGGTAAACCTTTTCTATGTCTTAATCCTCTGTATGAACCTAAATCCATTAAAGCTTTAATATCCATTGCAACTTTTTTTCTTAAATCCCCTTCTACCATGTAGTTTTCTTGGATCTCTTTTCTAATTAAAGCTGCTTCATCTTCTGTTAATTCATGAGCTCTTTTATTGTAGTCAATTCCAGTTGCATCTAAAATTAATCTTGAATTATGTAATCCAATTCCAAAGATGTATGTTAAAGCATACTCCATTCTTTTTTTGTTTGGTAAATCAACACCCGCGATTCTTGCCATGTGTCTTATCCTTGTCTTTGTTTATGTTTTTTGTTTTCGCAGATTACTCTTACGATACCATCTCTTTTGATAACTTTACATTTATCACACATTTTTTTTACTGAAGCTCTTACTTTCATAAGTCTTATCCTTCTTTAATTTGTGTTTTCTATTTTTTCAACAGGAGTGCTGCTAAAAGAAGCATCTCCAACTCTCTATAAAACAGCTATGTTTTAACAAATTTTATAAAAACTTCTTTTATGGTTGAAAAAACGAAATTGCATTTTATTTAAATCTTACTTAAAATTTGTTGAATATGATATACTTCGCTTCAATTATATAAAAAGGTTAATAATGGAAATTTTTAAAAATAGTCTAATTAATATTCAAATAGAAAAAAGCGAAATACCTTGGCTTAAAATATTTACAAATGAAAATTTAAAAGAGTTTTCTGATTGTGATTTAAATACAAAACAAGAGATTTGGAAATACTTAGATATTATTGAAAAAGCTATGATAAATTATTACAATCCTGATAAGATAAATATAGCCTCATTTGGAAACTATGTTCCGCATGTTCACTTTCATATCATGGCACGATTTAAAGACGATAGCTTTTTTCCAGAGCCTATGTGGGGAGTTAAACAAAGAGAGGCAAAACTACTTCTCCCCTCTTTTGAGAACTTTATAGATGAGCTAAAAAAGAGTTTTTAGCCATCTTGATTAATTTTTTCTATTAACTCTTTTAAAACTTGTTCAGACTCTTCAACTGGTATTTGACAAGCACCAGCATTTGCGTGTCCACCACCACCATATTTAAGCATTAGCTCACCTATATTTGTTTTTGAAGTTCTATTTGTGATAGATTTTCCTGTACTGTAAACTAATTTTGATCTATCTTTTGCATAGAATGAGTGAATTGATATATTTTGTTCAGGAAATAGTGTATATATCATAAATCTATTTCCTGGATATATAATCTCTTCATCTTTTAAGTGAATAACAACTAAATTGCCATGTACAGTTGAACATCTTTTTAACTGCTCTTTAAACTGCTCTTCATATTTAAAGTATATATCAACTCTCTCTTTTACATCAGGTAACTCTAATATTTGGTCAATATTGTGTCTTGAACAGTAATCAATTAAATCCATCATTAACTGATAGTTTGAAATTCTAAAGTTTCTAAATCTTCCAAGTCCAGTTCTTGAATCCATTAAAAAGCTTAATAGTGTCCATGCTCTTGGTCTTACAATATCTTCATACATAAAATCAGCACTATCAGCTTTATTTGCACCCATCATCATTCCTGTAAAATATCCAGGGAAAACATTATCTCCATCATAATAGTCATAAACAACTTGTGCAGCACTTGGTGCATCTGGATCTATTATATGGTTAGCTCTTTTTTCATTTCTTAAAGTTTCAGAGTAGTGGTGATCAAAAGCTAAATGTACTCCTTCAACATATGGTAGGTTTGTAGTAATATCTCTATTTGTAATTTTTATTAAACCATCTTGCATATCTTTTGGATGAACAAATGTAATCTCATCTATAATATCAAGATATTTTAAAAGTGTTCCACAAACAAGACCATCCATATCACTTCGTGTTACAAGTCTATACTTTTTTTCACTCATTAATAACCTTTATTTATTGATATACTCAACTATTTTATTACCCATAGCAACACAATTTAAAACCTCTTTTGCATCAAAAGAGGCTAAATCTTTTGTTCTATATCCATCTTTTAAAGCATCTTTAATTGCTTTTTCTATCATATCACTAGCTTTTTGCTCATTTAATGTATATTTTAACATCATAGCAGCACTTAATATTGTAGCTATTGGATTTGCAATTCCAAGACCTGCAATATCTGGAGCTGATCCATGAATTGGTTCATAAATAGCAGTTTTATCTCCAGTTGAAGCTGATGGTAAAAGTCCAATAGAACCAACTACCATAGAAGCTGTATCGCTTAAGATATCACCAAAAATATTTCCAGTAACAATAACATCAAACTGTTTTGGATTTCGAACTAATTGCATTGCTGCATTATCAACATACATATGAGTTAATTCAACCTCTGGATACTCTTTACTTAATTCATTCATAGTATCTCTCCAAAGTTGAGAAACCTCTAAAACATTTGCTTTATCAACAGAACAAACTCTCTTATCTCTTTTCATCGCAAGTTCAAAAGCAGTTTTTCCAATTCTAATTATCTCTGGTTTTGTATAAACCATTGTATTATATGCTTTAAAACCATCATTAGCTCTTGGTTTTCCAAAATATATTCCACCAATAAGCTCTCGTACAACCATAATGTCACAACCTTTTATAACATCTGCTTTTAGTGTAGAAGCGTTTACAAGCTCATCATAAACAATAGCTGGTCTTAAATTTGCATAAACACCCATTTTCTCTCTAAAGTTTAAAAGCCCAGTTTCTGGTCTTAGCTCTCTTGGTAAAGTATCCCATTTCTCTCCACCAATTGCACCAAATAAACATGCATCAGAGTTTAATACACCTTGAACTGTCTCTTCTGGAAGAGGAACACCTGTTGTATCAATTGCAATTCCACCCATTAAATACTCTTTATATGAAAGTGTAAAATCACATTTTTTTGCAACAGCATTTAAAACTTTAATAGCCTCATCAACTATTTCAGGACCTATTCCATCACCTTTTATTATTGAAATATTGTAATTTTTCATTATTTAGCCTTCATTTCATCTATTGCATAATTAATTAATCCACCACTTGCAATTAACTCTTGCATAAATGGAGGAATTGGTATAAATTTATAAGTTTTTTTAGTTGTATTATTTGTAATCTCTCCATTATCTAAATCAATACTAATCTCTTCACCCTCTTTTATCTCTAAAGATTCTGGAAGTTCAAATATTGGTAATCCCATATTAAAAGCATTTCTATAAAAAATTCTAGCAAAAGAAGGAGCTACAACAGCAGCAACACCTGCTGCTTTTAGAGCAATTGGTGCATGTTCTCTACTTGAACCACAGCCAAAATTTTCACCAGCAACTATAATATCACCTTTTTTTAGTTTCTTTGGAAAATCAGGATCTGCATCCTCCATAACATATTTTGCTAAATGCTCAGGATCTGAACTATTTAAATATCGTGCTGCAATAATAACATCTGTATCAATGTTTGCACCAAAATTCCATACTTTACCTGTGATTTTACTCATTATTTATCCTTAAATATTAAACACTAATTTTAGTTAAACGGTTATTTTATCTAAGAAAATAAAAATATCTGTTTAAATAAAACCCTATTTAACCAAAAGCTCAAAAAGTTTGGGTATAATACAAATTCTATTTAAAAAGAAGGATTTCCCAAAAAATGAGCGTAAAAGACATAAACAAAGCTATTGAGCAGTTAATTAAAGAGTATAAAGACTCTACTTTAACTTATGAAAAGTTAATAAAAATCTTTCCTAAAACACCAAATACAGCCACAATTAAAAAAATTCTGGCACTACTTCAACTATATAATGTAAAAGTTTTAAGTTCTCAAGAACAAGCAAAACTTTTAAATGATGAAGAGGCAAAAAAAAGAAGAGAGCAAAGAGAAAAACTAATCGAAGCAGAAGATGATGAGTTTGACTTATTAAAAAACAAAGATTTGCTAGAGTGGTCAAGATCAGATTCACCTGTAAGAATGTACTTGCGAGAGATGGGACAAATTCCACTTTTAACAAAAGATGAAGAGGTTGAAATATCTAAAAAAATTGAGATGGGAGAGGATATTATCCTTGATGCTATTTGTTATGTTCCATACTTAATAGATTTTATTTTAGAGTACAAAGAGCCTTTAGTAAATAGAGAGAGAAAAGTAAAAGAGCTATTTAAAAACTTCGACGATGATAATGAAGAAGAGGAAGAAGAGATTGAAGAGATCGAGGATGAAGAGTTTGAGGATGAAGAGTTTGAAGATGATGAAAAGAGACTCTCAGGTGCAAAACAGAAAAAACTTGATAAAAGAGCTCAAACAATTATAGAAGCCTTCAAAAATCTTGAAAAACAGAAAAAAGAGTGGTTAAAATTTCAAGCAAAAGAGACAGCAAAATCTGATGATGAAGTTGATATGATGACTTTTAATCTAAATGTTGCATTTAGAAAAAAATTGCTAAAAGAGGCTTTGCTTGATTTAGGACCAACTTCAAAATTAATTACTGAAATAGTAAAAGCTATGGAGACAACTCTAAAAAGCGAAGATGGTTTTGAGAATGAGTTAAAAAGATTGGAGTATAAACTTCCACTATTTAACGAAAATTTACAAAAAAATCACCAAAAGATTCTAGAAAATATTGTAAATTTATCAAAAGCACAAATAACTGCAATGGTTCCTGAAGCTACTATGGTTTCTACTTATATGGAGATTAAAAAACTTTTCCAAACAGTTGAAGCATCAAAAGATGGATTTGATTTATCTCCTGAAGAGTTAAAAGCAGTTTTAGAGCAGATAAAAAGAGGTAAACAAATAACAGATACTTCAAAAGATAGAATGGCAAAATCAAATTTAAGACTTGTTGTTTCAATTGCAAAAAGATATACAAATAGAGGTTTGGCTTTCTTGGATTTAATTCAAGAAGGAAATATTGGTCTTATGAAAGCTGTTGATAAGTTTGAGTATAAAAAAGGTTATAAATTCTCTACTTATGCAACATGGTGGATTAGACAAGCAATCTCTAGAGCAATTGCAGATCAAGCAAGAACTATTAGAATTCCTATTCATATGATTGAAACTATAAATAGAATTAATAAAATTATAAGAAAAGCTATTCAAGAAAATGGTAAAGAGCCAGATGTTGAAGAGATTGCAAAAGAGGTTGGATTACCTGTTGATAAAGTAAAACAGGTAATTAAAATTACAAAAGAGCCAGTTTCACTTGAAGCTCCTATTGGAAGTGATGATGATGGTAAATTTGGAGATTTTGTGCCAGATGAAAAAGCTCCAACTCCAATTGATAATATCATGAAAGAGGATTTACAAGGGCAAATTGATCAAATACTTGGTCAATTAAATGAAAGAGAACAGGCAGTTATTAGAATGAGATTTGGTTTAATGGATGATGCTAGTGATAGAACTCTTGAAGAGATTGGAAAAGAGTTAAATGTAACTAGAGAGAGAGTTAGACAAATTGAATCAAGTGCTATTAAAAAACTAAAACACCCAAAAGTTGGTAAAAATCTTAAAAATTATGTAGAGAGCTAATCTCTACATAAAACCAAACTAATCCTTTTTAAAAAGCTTTGTTAAAAGCACTCCAATAGGAACAATTCCTAATCCTATAATAAACGCCAAAGGAATAAACAAATTATTATTATTTAAAGCAAAAAATCCAAATATTAAAAACGCGTATCCAAAAACTCTATAAATAGATACAAAACCACCTGCACTAAAAACTGTATTTTTTATACTATTTTGTTTTACTTTTCTCTTCTCTTCTTCAATTATCTCTTTTATCTTTTCAGATGTAAGTTCAGATTCAGGAACCTCTTCATATTCACTATATAAATCATAAGGGTCATCAATCTCATCAATTTTATCTCTATCATCTACTGAAAATCTATTTGTATCATCAATATTTGATAATCTATTTTTTATATTTTTTCTATAAGATAAAAATGAAGCAATCGTTACAAAAAGTGAAGAGAAAAATGCAATTTGAAGATTTAAAAGCCAAATTATGTTTTGAAATAAAATTGCATAAACACTTAAACAAAGGTTTAAAAAAATAAAAACCTTTGCAAAGTTTAAGATAGTACTATTTATCTTCATCATCAGGTGATTTGTCACCATATTTTGCTCTATGAGCATATCTAGGGTCGTTTTCCATACCTTCATAAACTTTTTGAGCTCTTTTATACGCTTTGTATATATTTAATCCAGCTGCCGCAACTCCCCAAAAAACTCCAAGCCATAAAGTCCAAGTATAACCTGTAAGATGTTTTAATCCAATACCTATAAGAACTCCAAAAACAATAGCAACAACCATAGATATTCCTAAAGATAGATTATCTAAAGCCTCTATTTTATCTCTATGTTTTGGTCTCTCTTCTATATTATTATCTTTCATAAAACTCCTAATTTATATATGAACAACAGTAATCTGTTATTTTTTTTACTTTTATCTCAAAGCTTGAGTTTGCAACAACATCAAAAGAGCTACCAGATTTATATGTTTTAAAACCATCTTCGCCTTTTAATCTTACCTCAACTTCACCTTCAATAATCTCCATTTTTTCAGCCTCAACTGTTCCAAAAACATACTCTCCAACCATCATAATTCCAAGAGATTTTTTACTTCCATCAACATCTATAAAAGTTCTACTTGTAACATTTCCATCAAAGTAAATATTTGCTTTTTTTATTAACTCTACACCTTTAAAGCTATTTAAATTTTCCATTAAACAAACTCTTTCATAATCTCATCTGCTGCTTGAATGCACAAATCAATCTCTTTATTTGTAATTTTCGTACAAATAAATCCAGTTTCATATTGACTACAAGCAAAATAGAAACCTCTTTTTAACATCTCTTGATGAAATTTTGCAAATCTTTCAAAATTACAAAGTCCTACCTCTTTAAAATTTGTTGGCTCTTTTTCGCAAAAGAAGAATCCAAACATACTCCCTCTTGTATTTACTTGAAGTGGAATACTATATCTATCAGCTACTTTTTTAAATCCATTTACTAATCTTTTCGCTTTTTTCTCTAAATCTTCATAAATTTTTGGATTTGCTTTTAATTTTTTAAGACTTGTAAGCCCTGCTGCCATAGCAACTGGATTTCCACTTAAAGTTCCAGCTTGATAAATTTTTCCTTCAGGTGAAAGATGCCCCATAATCTCTTTTGATGCTGCAAATGCACCAACAGGCATACCAGCACCAATAACTTTTCCAAATGTTAAAATATCTGCTTTTACATCTAAAATTCCACTTGCACCTTTTAAAGAAGCTCTAAAACCACTCATAACTTCATCAAAAATTAATAAAGCACCATGCTTATCACAAAGCTCTCTACAAGTAGCTAAAAACTCATTTGTTGCAGGAACTAATCCCATATTTCCAGCAATTGGTTCAATAATAATACAAGCAATATCACTACTCTCTTCAAAACACTTCTCTAGCTGCTCTATATTGTTATATTCACATAAAAGTGTATGTTTTGTTAAATCAGCTGGAACTCCTGGACTACTTGGACTTCCAAATGTTGCCATACCTGAACCTGCTTGTACTAGCAAAGAATCAGAGTGCCCATGATAACAACCCTCAAATTTAATAATATCATTTTTATTTGTAACACCTCTTGCTAATCTAATTGCACTCATTGTAGCTTCTGTTCCAGAGCTTACAAATCTCACTTTATCTATATTGTCGTACATATCAACAATCTCTTTTGCTAGTTTTGTCTCAAGATTAGTTGGAGCACCAAAGCTTAAACCTAATTTTGCAGTCTTTATTACAACTTTTTCAATATCTTTATCACAATGACCAAATATTAGTGGTCCCCAGCTTTGTACAAAATCTACATATTTGTTTCCATCAACATCATATAAATAAGCGCCCTTCCCTTTTTTAATAAATGGAGGTGTTCCACCAACACTTTTAAAAGCACGAACTGGTGAATCAACACCACCTGGGATTACTTGACAAGCTTTTTCATAAGCTTTTATTGATTTCTTAAACATTTTCTATCCTAAATTTGTAGTAAGCAAATATTCTACAATAATTTAAATAAGCAAAAGATAAGCTCATAAACTTAATTAACAAAAAATCTACTATAATTTGCACAATGAAAAAAATATTAGCTGCTTTTATCATATCTTTGCTAATTCACTCTTTTTTTATTTATAGTTTTAATGATACAAAAAATGAAGAAAAAAAAGAGCAAACAGAAAAACCTCACAATATAAGTGAAGTGAAGTTTGTAAAATTAACTCCAAGTGAGCCTATAGCTTCACAAAAAGGGGCTAAACCTTTAAAAAAAGAGGAACCAAAACCTAAAAAAGAGATAACAAAAGAGAAAGTTGAAACAAAAAAGCTTAAAGAGGCAAAATCTTTTCAAGAAAAAATATTAAAAGAGAGTAGCAAACTTCAAGAGCAAACTTTAGAAAATTTTTTAAGCCAAAAAGATACTATTTATAATAGTGAAGTTTTTAATGAATTAAAAGAGCTTTATGGAAAAGAGTATGATAATTTTACAACTGTTCAAAAAGCATATTTAGAAAAAAATATAAACAATTTTCAAATTATTACACAAAGAGTTTTAAATAGACTTGGTTATCCACACGAAGCAGTTAGACTTAAAATTACTGGAATAAATATAGTTGAATTTATTTTTCATCCAAATGGAGATATTAGTGATTTAAGAATAATTCAAAGCTCTGGTTACTCAATTTTGGATAATAGAACTTTAGAGTTAATTCAAATTGCCTATAAAGAGTATCCAAAGCCACAGACTCCAACACTTTTAAGATTTAAGGTATTTTATCGACTATATTAAGCTATAAGTTTCTTTCATAACTATAACTATCTAAATATCTGTATGAAACCAAGTTTTGCAAAATTGCTAACATAATTATAAAGTTAGTAAAAGAACTTCCACCATAAGAGAAAAATGGCAATGGTATTCCAACAACTGGTGCAAAACCAATAACCATTAAAATATTTACACTCATATTAAAAAATATAAGCAAAGCAAGACCCGTTGCAAAAACTTTTGTGACATAATCTTTTTTGAAAGCTATACTTAAATTATATGTCAAAAGATGAACTATTAAAAAAAAGTAAAGAGCTACGACAGTTAGGGCGCCTAAAAATCCAAATCTCTCTACTAAATAAGCAAAAATAAAATCACTAGTAGCAATTGGTAAAAATCTAAGTTGAGTTTGAGTTGCCTCATCACTATCTTTTCCAGTTAATCCTCCTGAACCAATGGCAATAATAGATTGTTGGACATGATAACTTGGTTTTTCAGCCACAATAAAGTCATGAACTCTCTTTTTTTGATAATCTTTTAAACCATAAGTATAAAAGGGTGGAAAAAGAGCTGCTAGGAAAATAAAAATAGTTAGCCAAATTTTCCAATTAACTCCCACAACAAAAAGTATTCCATATCCAACTAAAAGCATAACCAAAGCTGACCCTAAATCAGGCTCAATAGCAATTAAAAAAAATGGTATTAAAATAAATATAGAAAAATAAGAAAAATCTTTTATATTATAACCACCAATTGGAGGAGGTCTATGTTGTATTAGATATCCAAGCATTAATATATATATAGGTTTTATAATCTCAGATGGCTGAATCGTTGAATCTGTAAATGGAATAGCAATCCATCTTTTAGCACCCAATTTTGTAACACCAATAAACTCAACTAAAATTAATAAAATAACTGCAAACCAGTATAAAGTTGGAACCAAAAAGAGTGTTTTTCGTATTGGTAAAATAAAGACTAAAAAGAATATAAACAATGAAACTGTATAATAAAAAAGCTGTTTATTTGCAAGAGCATCATTTGTCTCTTGAATTAAATAATATGATAATAGTATCAATGGAATAACTAATATCATCGAAACAGAGTCAAAGTGAGAAATAGTTCTTTTATCAAATAATCGCATGCGAAAGAGTATCATAAAATGTATAAAAAATTTATTGTAGATAGTGAAGATAGATTAGATAAGTTTTTAAGTAAAAACTTAGAAGATTCAAGAAATCAAATTTTACAGCTTATTAAAAAAAATCTAGTTAAAGTTGATAATAAAACTATAGATAAAAACGCTTACAAATTAAAAGAGAATCAAACTGTAGAAGTAGAGATTCCAAAGCCTGAAGAAATTAAGATAAAAAGCCCTGAGTATCTTTTGGATTTTTTCAAAGATTTTGAGATTAAAATAATATATGAAGATGAGGATATTTTAGTTTTAAATAAACCAGCAAATTTAACTGTTCATGAAGCATCTAGTGTAAAAGAGCCAACTTTAGTTGATTGGTTAAAATTAAAAAATTTCTCACTTTCAACTATTAGTGGAGAGTTAAGACATGGAATTGTTCACAGACTTGATAAAGGAACAAGTGGAATTTTAGTAATTGCAAAAACAAATGAAGCTCATCAAAATTTAAGTAAAGAGTTTGAAAATAGAAATATTGGAAGATACTATTTAGCAATTATTGACTTAGCACTAAAAGATAATGTTGTTATAAATAGACCAATAGCAAGAAATCCAAACAATAGATTAAAAATGGGAATTGTTGAAAATGGAAAAGATGCAAGAACTGCTTTTTGTAAAATAGAGAGTTCAAATAATCAAAAATATGAACTAATTGCTTGTAAACTTTTTACAGGAAGAACTCATCAAATTAGAGTACATCTAAACTCAATCTCAAGACATATACTAGGAGATACTTTATATGGTTTTAAGAGCGAATTAAGTAAAATCAACAGAATTTTTTTGCATGCATATTATCTAGAGTTTATGCATCCGATAAAAAAAACAAATTTATGCTTTAAAGCAGATATTCCAAAAGATATAGAAAATTTTATAGATATTAACTTTTCCAAGGAGATAATAGATGAAAAAATTAATCCAGCTAAGCTTACTGACTCTTTTAGTTTTGTTTCTTAGTTCATGCGCAAATACTTTTCAAAATTTTGGTAATTCAAAAGTTGAAATTGATGAGAGTTTTGAAACTATTGATTATGATTCAATAATAACTATTTCAGATATGACATCAATTGGTTTTGAGTGGAAAAGAGTTGATGATGAGAGAGTTGTTGGTTACAACTTTTATAGAGCAAATGCTGATAAAAATGAGACTAAATTAAAACTAATTTATTCAAGTAAAAATAGATTTGAGACTCACTATGTAGACAAAAACCTTGAACCAAATACAAAATATCTTTATCAAATTTCTGTAAAATTGAAAGATAACAAAGAGTCAAAAACAACTAAAGCATATTTAGCTCAAACTCTTCCAAGACTTGAAGGTGTTCAAATGGGACAAGCTATTTCAAATCTTCCAAGAAAAGTAAAAGTTGTTTGGCAACCACATCCTGATAAAAGAGTTGGATACTACATTGTTGAGAGATTTGACTCTAAATCTAAAAAATGGAGTTCTGTAAGTGGTAAAATAAACAATAGACTATCAGCTGAGTTTATTGATATGAACCTACTTGATAATACAATTTATAAATATAGAATAAAAGCATATACATTTGAAAATATAGAGTCAAATCCAAGTTTAATTTTAGAGGCAAATACAAAACCTCTTCCTCTACCACCTTCAAATTTAAAAGCTTCTACTGATATTCCAAAAAAGATATATTTAATTTGGGAAGCTAGTTCAACTTTAGATGTAGTATCTTATGATATTTACAGAAGTAGTAGTGAGAAATATGGCTTTAGCAAAATTGCAACTGTTGATTCTAAAACTTTAGATTATACAGATGAGCTAAAAGGTGATAATGAAAAATATTTTTATAAAGTTGTAAGTGTTGATAAAGATAAATTAGAAAGCACTCAAGATATAACTGCTATTTTAGGTTCAACTTTAATAAGCCCTGCAAAACCAATATTAACTTTGGCTCAAATTCAAGATAAAAAAGCTATTTTGAATTGGAAAGAAGGTGATAGTAGAGCTGTTGCATATAATATTATCAAAAAAACAAAAAAAGGTTTTTTGCAAACTGATACACTAATTATAAAAGGTGTAAAAGATTTAAGATATGAAGATTTTGATGTTGTAGCTGGTTTAGAGTATCAATATAGTGTTCAAGCTATAGATGAGTTTGGTTTAGTTTCAGAAGCTAGTAATGAAACTAAAGTAATACTTCCAACAGCGGAATAAAGAGTATAATGCCACATATTGTTTTTAAATCTAACCCAATAGTAAAGACTCCATTTAAATCAAATAATATGGAGTTTTTATTTGTTGCTCAAAGTTTTAGTAAAGAGAGCGACAGAAAAACTGAGTATAAAGTTGCTGTAAAATATCAAAATAGAGATTTTATGCTAGCTATTAAAGAGAAAGATGATAATTTTTTAATTAAATCAGATAAAACAACAAGAATATCTCCTGTTGCTATAATAAAAGATGCTATAAACTCTTATGCAAAAGAGAATGGAACTGATATATTATTTACAAATACATCAAATTTAAAAGATAAAAAAGAGATTCCTCATAAATATTTAAAAGATATTGAGTATTTTGTAGATGATTTTAAAACAGATAAAAAGATTCAAATAGAGATTGGTTTTGGAAGTGGAAGACACCTTTTATATCAAGCAAAAAATAATCCCAATGTTCAGTTTATTGGTCTTGAAATTCACTATCCATCAATTGAGCAGTTATTAAAACAGTTAGAGCTTCAAAATATTACAAATGTTTTAGTTGTAAATTATGATGCAAGACTTTTTATGGAGTTTATAGAGTCAAACCAAGTTGAGAAAATTTTTGTACACTTTCCTGTTCCTTGGGATAAAAAACCACATAGAAGAATTTTTTCAAAAGAGTTTGTAAATGAGGCTTTAAGAGTCTTAAAAATTGATGGAACACTTGAACTTAGAACTGATAGTAGAAACTACTTTGATTTTTGTGTAGATTTACTTACAAATTTAAATCAAGCTTCAATTTTAATTGATGTAAACAAAGAGTTAAAAGTTGTTAGTAAATATGAAGATAGATGGAGAAGACAAGGTAAAAACATCTATGATGTAGTTTTAGTTTCAAAATCAGAAGATAAAAAAAGAGATTTAAATTTTGATTTCTCTTTTGATTTTGATTTAGATTTAAATAGATTTTTTGAACAAAGTTCTCTAAAAGCTTTGATTATGGGCAACTATTTTGTACATATTGAAGAGCTTTATAAAATTTTAGATAAAGAAAACTCTGGATTAATAAAAGTTACTATGGGTAATTTTGACCGCCCAATTACAAAGTATATTTTGATTTTAAATGGAAAAGTATCTTACTATCAAGGTGAACCTCTTCCAACAAGCTCAAATATAATTTCACATAAAAAGTTAAAAGAAGTTTTACAAAAATGATTCAAGCTAGAAATTTATATCTTACTTATGATAATAATAAGTATATTATAAAACAGGGAAATTTTTCTATTAAAGAGGGAGAGTTTGTATTTATTGGTGGAAACTCTGGAAGTGGAAAATCAACTTTGCTAAAATCATTTTATGGAGAGCTACCAATAAGACATGGTGAGTTAAATATTGCAAAACAGAGTGTTGTTGGGATAAAAGGAAATAAATTAAGAGTTTTAAGAAAAGATATTGGAATTATTTTTCAAGATTATAAACTTATAAATGAGTTTACTATTGAAGAGAATATTATGGTTCCTCTTAGAGTAAATAACTATGTTGAAGAGACTTCAAGAAAACAAGCTGATGATTTGTTAAGACATGTAAAACTATTTCATAAAAAAGGTTATTACCCAAATCAATTAAGTGGTGGAGAGCAACAAAGAATAGCTGTTGCAAGAGCTTTAGCACATAATCCTAAAATTATAATTGCAGATGAACCAACTGGAAATTTAGATGATAGTTCGGCTGATGTTGTTTGGAATTTGTTAAAAAGTGCAAATGAGAGACTTGGTATTACAATTGTAGTTGTAACACATAGAGTTCCTAGACATTTAGGAATAAAATTTAGACAACTTTCAATTGTTGAAGGGGTTATTTGTGAGGTCTCTTAACTCAATTTTTGGATTTTTCATACCTCTTTTATCTATGCTTATTGCATTTTGTATATTTTTACTAATTGATAATATTGTAAACAACTACAAAAATAAAATATCAAAAGATTATTCAATCATAGTAGTTTCAAAAAAATCTTTACAAAAAGAGGATTTAGGAAATCTTGCTGGAATAAATGTAAGTGAGTTAAAACTAATCTCAAATGAAAAAATTATAGAAAATATAAAGTCAAATCTATCTTCAAGTTCTATTACACTTTTAAGAACTAAACTTCCATATTTTTATCAACTATATTTAGAGGATTTTCCAACAAGCACTGAACTTGAAAAGATAAGAAAAACTTTACAAAGTAAAGAGAGCATAAAAACTGTAGAAGTTTTTTATAAAAATCATAGTCAAGTATATATTTTATTGCTTATTTTAAATACTATCTCTTTTACTCTATTTGTAATTATTACAATTTTTGCAGTTATTATTTTAGCAAAACAGATAAAACTATGGTTTCATGAACATAGAGTTAAAATATCTATTTTAAGACTACATGGAGCATCAATTATTTATAGTGCTTCAAGTGTTATAAAGTATGCTTTTTTTAGTTCATTTTTAGCTTTTATAGTTTCTTCAATATTTTTAATCTATGTTTCAAATAATATAGAGTCAATTTTTCCATTTGAGTTGCAAGATATTGTAAATATTCAAATTCATCTTGAGGAGGAGATTTTAAAAATATTTGCTCTTGCTTTTGTAATATCTTTATTCACAATTTTTGGAACACTATTTAAATATAAGATTGACAATGATTAAAAATATTTTTCTTATTTTTGCTATTTTTTTATCAAATTTAGAAGCAAATATTGATCAAAAAATTGAACAAAATGAAAAGGTTTTATCTCAAGCTCAACAAAAACGAAAAGATGCAAATGATAAAACAAAAGAGATTGCAAAAAGTATTGAAGAACAAAACAGAAATATTTTAAATTTAGAAAAAAACATAGAGAGTATTAATCTAGATATCTTAAAACATCAAAATTTGCTTGAAAGCTCTGAAAAAAAACTAAATCAACTTCAAAGTGATACAAAAAATTTAATTATTGAAAAGAGAAAGAGTGAAGAGGAGATTGTAGATATTATAATTGAAGAATTTTCAGTATCAATGGCTATAAAACTAGCTTCAAAAGAGTCAATTGAAGAGTTAATTGATAGTGAAGTTTTTTCACTTCTATCTGAACACTCAAAAGATAGAATAAATCAAATTAATCAAAATTATAATCAACTATCTAAAAATACAAAAGAGAATGAAGAGGCTATTATAAAACTTAGTAGCTATATAAATGCAAGAGAGAAGAAAAAAGAGGAGTTTTTAGAGTTAAAAAAGAGCCATACAAAATCTTTAGCAAATTTAGAAAAAGAGCATAAACTTTATCAAGCTGAGTTAAAAAAAGTTATATCACAACAAGAGAGCCTTAACTCAATATTAGCAGATTTAAAAATTTTAAAACAAGAGGAGATAAAAAGAAAAGAGGAGGCACAAAAAGCTGAACAATTAGCAAAAACAGAGAATCAAAGAAATCAAGAGTTTGCAAAAAGTTTGGACTTGGATGTTAGAAAAATAGGCTCATCTACAAATGGTGTTAAAATTGTAAAATATAGAGGAGAAAAAACGATAGCACCATTAAAATCTTTTAGTATTGAAAAACCTTTTGGAACATATTATGACCCTGTTTATAAAATAAAACTATTTAATGAATCTATTGTTTTAAACTCTAAAGAGAAAAATGCAAAAGTTGTCTCTGTTTTAAATGGAAAAGTTGTTTTTGCAAAAAAAAATGCTGGAATGCTTGATAATGTTGTAATTGTTCAACACTCAAATGGACTTCATACTGTATATTCTCATTTGGATGATATAGCTCCTAATATTGTTGTTGGTAAGTGGATACAAAAAGGTAGTGTTGTTGGAAGAGTTAGTAGTAATCTTACCTTTCAAGTTACAAAAGATAGTGCTTATATAGACCCAAAAGAGCTATTTAAAAGTTAGGATATTATGTCAATAAATAGTTTAGATAACCCAATTTTTTTAATAATTTTTATCTATATTTTAGTATTTATATCTGTTATAGCATCATCTTTTTTTATTACTATTCCTTTTGCTGGAATTATTTCAATAGCATTTTATAGAACTTTAAAACAAAAGCACTACTACTCTTTTTCTTTTGTGGTATTTGCTCTTCTTTTAATAGAGTTAAATATGGGATTAAAGCCTTTTTCACTATCACTAATTGCATATTTTATATATTTGTTTGTAATTCCAAAATATGAGCAAGAAAAGGCAAATAACTATATTTATATTATGTTTTTTTACCTTGGAATGCTAATTGTTTTTACAATTTTTTATGATATTTCAATATATATTTTTTTCGTGCTTCTTTTTGGACTAATTCTTGACATTATACTATTTGGAATATTTTTATGAAAATTAGGCTAAATATTGTATTTATTATTATCACAACACTTTCATTAATGATTCTAGCTAGAGTATATTTTTTATCTATTAAGTCAAATACTTATTATGAAGAGTTATCAAAAAACAACTATATTAAAAAGAGTTATCAATTACCAGTTCGTGGAATTATTGAAGATAGAAACAATACTTTAATAGCTCTAAATCTAATAGGATTTTCAATAAATATAAAACCTCATATGAGTGCTAATAGATACAAAGCTGAACTTGATGAAACATTAGAAAATATTATTAAACATCTACCAAACTACAACAAAGAAGAGCTTTATAAAACATACATAAGAAACGACTCACCATATAATCATGATTTCATAAAAATTATAGATTTTGTTGATTATGATGATATGTTGGCAAAATTTACATATCTTGAGAGTAATCAAAATATTAAAGTTGAACTCTCTTCAAAAAGACACTACCCTTTTAATGAATTAGCCACACATATTATTGGATATGTTGGAAAAGCTACAAAAGAAGAAGCACAAGATAATGAAGTAGCAAGACTTGGAACAATGATTGGTAAAAGTGGAATTGAAAAATATTATAATGAAAAACTTCAAGGTCAAATTGGATACAAAGAGGTCAAAGTAAATGCCTATAACAAAGAGCTTGAAATTATATCTCAAAGAGATCCATCTATAGATAATAATGTTCAATTAACAATTGATATTGAACTTCAAAAATTTCTACAAAAAGAGTTTGAAGGTAAAAGTGGTGCTGTTGTAATTATGAATTCAGAAAATGGAGAGATTTTAGCAGCTTCATCTTTTCCTGAATATAACAGCAACATCTTTGTAAAAGGTATATCTCAAGCAGAGTGGGATGTTTTAAGAAATGACTTTAATCACCCTTTTACAAATAAGATTACAAATGGTCTTTATCCACCTGGTTCTGTAATTAAAATGGGTGTTGCTTTATCATTTTTAGAACATGGAATTCCTGAAAATTACAGTGTAAATTGTACAGGAAGCTTAGAGATTGGAAATAGAAATTTTAGATGTTGGAAACTAACAGGTCATGGAAATGTTGATTTTAAAGACTCTATTATTCAAAGTTGTGATGATTTTTACTACAAAGGAAGCCTAAAAATTGGAATTGACAAAATTTCTGAAACTTTAGATAAATTTGGATTTGGTCAAAAAACAGGAATTGATTTGGATAATGAATTTATTGGAATAAATCCAAATAAAGAGTGGAAAGCTAGAAGGTTTAATGAACCTTGGTACATTGGAGAGACTGTAATTACATCTATTGGTCAAGGAAATATGCTTACAACTCCACTTCAAATTGCAAGATTTACAGCATATTTTGCAAATGGTAAACTTCCAAAACCACATCTTACAAAAGATGCTTATGAAGAGCCAAAAGAGCTTGATTTTAAAAAAGAGCACTTAAATTTAATGAGAGAGTCTATGTTTGATGTTGTACACTCACCAAAAGGAACAGCCAATAGACATATATCTTCAAAAGTTAAAATAGCTGCAAAAACAGGAACTGCTCAAGTTTATACTATTCCTCAAGATGAAAAAGTAAGAATGAAAGAGAGTGAACTTGAATATTATCAAAGATCTCATGCTTGGGTTACAGCATTTGGTCCATATAAAAATCCTAAATATGTTGTTACAATTATAGTTGAGCACGGAGAGAGTGGTGGTAGAGCAACTGGTGGGATTTTAAGTAATATTTACAATAAGCTTTATGATTTAGGTTACATAACTGAACTTGAGTAGTTTTAATTTAAACTTAGATACAATCATAACTATTTTATTTATTAGGAATTTTTATTGAGACTTTTTTTAGGAGTACTTTTTTTAACTACTTTTAGCTTCGCTGCTGATCCTGTTCCTATGATAAATCTATCTGTTGCAGCCCTTGAAGAGCCAGTACAATTTGTAAAAACAATAAATATAGCTATTATTTTAGCTCTTTTAGTTCTTGCTCCTACTTTGCTATTAATGGTAACTTCATTTACAAGAATTGTAATTGTTTTATCACTTTTAAGACAAGCTATGGGACTTCAACAAACACCTCCCACACAAATTGTAATATCTTTAGCTCTTATTATGACAATATTTATAATGGAACCTTATGGGAAAAAAGCTTGGGATGAGAGTATTGTTCCATATATGGATGAAAAAATATCTTATCAAGAAGCTTTTGAAAAAGGTGTAGCCCCTTTTAAAGATTTTATGATAAAAAACACAAGAGAATCAGATTTAGCTCTATTTTACAGAATAAAAAAAGAGCCAAATCCAAAAAATATCGATGATGTTCCATTAACACTATTAATGCCAGCATTTATAGTAAGTGAGCTTAGAACAGCTTTTGAAATAGGATTTCTTATCTTTTTACCGTTTTTAATTATTGATATAATAGTAGCTTCTATTTTAATGAGTTTAGGTATGATGATGTTACCTCCTGTAATGATATCTTTGCCTATAAAAATTATATTCTTTATTGTTGTTGATGGGTGGCCACTAATTATTGGTAACCTAGCACAATCCTTTAAATAACTATTTAAGGTTTTATATTTATGAAAAAAATTTTATATTTTGCTATTGGCTTTTTAAGCCTAATCTCCTTTTCACACTATTTTTACTACTCTCCAAATAAAACTGAAATATATAACAATATATATTTAGAAAAAAGTATTCAAATGAGAAAACTTTTTACAGATGAGATAAAAAAGAAACAAGACAACACTTTGAACATGGCATTTATCTTAAGTCAAGATGAAAAATTAATACAAGCTTTAAAAACAAAAGATAGAAGTTTATTAAATTATAATAAAACTCTAAATTTTTTACACGAAAACAGTGATTATAAAAATCTTTGGTTGCATATTGTTGATAAAAATGGAAGAAGTTTTTATAGATCTTGGAAAGAGATGTCAGGAGATGACTTATCAACTGTTCGAACTGATTTAAATGAGCTTTTAAAAAATCCAAAACCAACTACAAATATAAGTTCTGGTCTATTTGATTTAACTTTAAAAGCTATAAATCCAGTTTATGATACAAATGGAGAAGTTTTAGGTTTTGTAGAGTTTATATCTAAATTTAACTCAATATCAAGAAACTTGAATTTTGAAAATGTAGAACCTATTTTTATATTAAGTAGAGAAAAGAGTAGAAAAATAATCGAACCTTTTAGCAACACTTTTATAGGTGATAATTATGTTGTAAATATTGATGCAAATAAATCACTTTTAAAATTAGTTGAAAAAAGAGGTGTTAATAGTTTTTTAAATATTGAAAACTATTTATTAATAGATAAATATATCCTTACAAATATAGAGATAAAAGATACAAATGGTCAAGATATGGGACTATTTTTACTCTTTTTTAAGAAAAAGAATTTGGATTATTCACCACTAATAAACTTTAAAAATCAATATTTATCAATTGTTATAATTTTTTCTGCTTTATATCTTATAGGATTTTTATATCTTCTAAAAACTATGTATGCAAAAGAGCTTGATAATGATGTAAAAATCAAAACAAAAATGATTCAAGAACAACAAAACAGACTTGAAAAACTACTTGATATTTATGATAAAAATGTAATCTTCTCAAGAACTGATTTAAAAGGAACAATCACTCATGCAAGTAGTGCTTTTTGTAAAATTAGTGGTTATACAAAAGAGGAACTTTTGGGGCAACCACACAGTATTGTAAGACATCCAGATATGCAAAAATCTACATTTAAAAAGATTTGGGATAGTTTAAAGGCTGAAAAAAAGATAACTATTGAGATAAAAAACTTAAGAAAAGATGGCTCATATTATTGGGTTATTGCTGATTTGGAGCCTGAATATGATGATTTAGGAAATCATATAGGATATTTTGCTGTTAGAGAAGATATTACAGCAAATAAAGAGATAGAGGAGCTTCAAAAAGAGATTATTTTTACAATGGGATCTATTGCTGAGTTTAGATCTCAAGAGACAGGTGAACATATTAAAAGAGTTGCAAAATATTCAAAAGTTTTAGCAACTGCTTATGGTCTTTGTGAAGATGAAGTTGATATGCTAGAACTTGCAAGTCCTATGCATGATATTGGTAAAATTGCAATTCCTGATGCTATTTTAAATAAACCAGCAAAACTAACTAATGAAGAGTTTGAGATTATTAAAACTCATGCACAAAAAGGTTATGATATGTTACATATTTCAAATAGACCTCTATTTAAAGTAGCTTCACAAATTGCTTTGACTCACCACGAAAAGTATGATGGAACGGGATATCCAAATAGTTTAAAAGGTGAAGATATACCAATATTTGGTCGAATAACAGCTTTAGCAGATGTATTTGATGCTATTGGAAGCGATAGATGCTACAAAAAAGCTTGGGAGTTGGAAAAGGTTTTAGAGTTTATTAAAGAGCAAAGAGGAAAACACTTTGATCCAAAACTTGTTGATATATTCTTTGAAAATTTAGATGATATACTTAAAATAAAAGAGGAGTATTCAGATATTTAATAAAAATATCTTATAAGTAAATGAATGTTTATTTATAATTATAAATTTAAATTATAATTCTTTTGAAAAAAATAGAATTTTCTGTTATAATTTCCACTTTAATTTTAAGGAATTTTTATGAAGAAAATTTTATTTTTGATAAGCTTCTTTTCAACTCTATTTTCTCAAACAATATCTTTTGATGAACTTTTAACTCAAACTTTAGAAAATAGTAAAGATTTACAAAAGCAAAAAATCAATATAGATATTGCAAAAACAAATAGTGATTTTATTGATGGTTTAAACTTTGGAAAAGTATCATTAAATAGTGATATTAGCCGTACAAATCACTCTGGGTATGTTTTTATGGGAAAACTATCTAGTAGAGAGGCAACATTTAAAGATTTTGGAGCAGGAGAATTTAACTCTTCAAATCCAAACGTTTTAGATGTAAAACCTAAAGATTTAAACTATCCAGAAGCATATACAGCTATTAATAGCTATATTTCATATGATTTACCTCTGTTTACAGGATTTGCTCTTTATCACCAAAAAGGTATCTTAAAACTTCAAGAAAAAGCAAATGAAATTTTATATAATCTTAATGAAAAAAATCTTGAGCTTGAAGTTTTAAAAGCCTACAATAGCTCTGTTTTGGCAAAAGATTTTGTAAAAACTTTACAAAAAGCAAAACAGAGTGTTGAGTTTATTGCCAATGGTGCAGTTAAGTTTCATGAAAACGGACTTGTTACAAAACTAGATGTAAATGAGGCAAAACTATACTTACTAAATATTGAATCACAACTTCTACAAGCACAAAACAATTTTGATTTATCAATTGCATATCTTAAGTTTTTAAGCTCAAATGAGAAGATAAAAGATGTAGAAGATTTAAAGAGCTTAGAGTTTACTCTAAACGAATTTGAAAAACTATATGAGATTGCTTTATTAAATAGAGATGAAAAAGCTTTGCAAAATATAGAAATTGAGGCAAATAGTAAAAATATAAAAGCAAAACAAGGCTCATACTATCCAACTATTTTTTCAAGATTAGAGTATGGATACAATGATAACAACTTTACAGCTTCAAGTGACAAAGATTACTATATGGCATTTTTAGGAGTAAATCTTACACTATTTGATCAAACTAGAAGTAGCCAATTAGAAAAGAGTAAATTAGAGCTTCTAAAAGCAAAATTAGATATGCAAAAGCTTGATGATGGTATCAAACTAGAGCTTCAAGAGGCGATTTTAAATCTTAATTCAAAGCAAAAAACAGTTGAAACAAATAGTAAAAGTTTAGAGTTAGCTCAAGAGGTTTTAGAACAAGCAAAACTTCAATACAAAAATAGACTTATATCAATGACTACACTTCTAGCTCAAGAGACAAATTTTAGAAAAACTCAAACTTTGCTTTTAAATGCTAGATATGAAACATCTTTAGCAAAAGCCAAATTAAAACAGGTTTTAGGACTTAACTTAACAAAGGATACAAAATGAGATTTCTGTTTTTAATACTTCTATCTTTAACTCAACTACTCTCTTCTTACTTAGAACTTGATGGAGTTGTTGAGTCGCAAAATGAGAAGATTATTTCAAGTAGAGTAATGGGAAATATCACAAAAGTTTATGTAAATGAGGGTGATATTGTAAAAAAAGCTCAGCTTTTATATGAGATTGACTCAACAGATATTAAATATAATGAACAAATAGTTAAAAATCAGGTAAAAAATCTTGAATTAAATCTAAAAAGATACAAAGAGCTATTAGATCAAGATTTAATATCTAAATTTGATTATGAACAGTTGGAGTTGAATTTAATAACTGCTAAAGCAAAATTAGATGAGTTAAATGCAAACTATAACTACCTAAAAATAAGAGCTTTAAATGACTCTTTAGTTATAAAAAAATCTATCAAAGAGGGAGAGATGGCAATTCCTGGAATGCCTCATATGGTTTTGACAGATTTAAACTCTTTAATTATAAAAACAAATATATCTGAATCGAATTTAAAAAATATAAGTTTAAATCAAAAGTTAGATATACAGATTCCTTCACAAAACTTCTTTTCACAAGGAGAAGTTATTGCAATATTTCCAAACTATCAAAGTAGTTCTCACTCATTTGTAGTAAAAATTGCTTTTGATAAAAAAGATTACAATATCTATCCAGCTATGTATGCAAAAGTAAAAATATATTTGGATAATCAAAATGAGTAGAGATTTAAATATTGCAGGTAAGATTGCACAAACATTTATAAATCATCCATTAACAGCAATTTTGGGTATTTTTATTTTAATCTTAGGCTACTTTTCACTTTTACTTATGCCAAAAGAGGAGAATCCTCAAATTAAAGTTAGTGGTGGAGTTGTAATTGTAGCTTTACCAGATGCAAAAGCTAGTGAAGTTCAAAAAGTAATTATTGAACCTTTAGAAAAAAAGATAAAAGAGATAAAAGGGGTTGAGCATATCTACTCTTATGCAAAAGATAGTGTTGGAATTGTTCAAGTTCAATTTTTTATTGGTGAAGATAAAGAGTTCTCAAATCTAAAACTATATGATCAAGTTATGAGAAATATGGATTTAATGCCAAAAAATGCTCTACAACCAATAATTAAAACAATGGATATTGATACAGGTATTCCAATAGCAACAATCGCATTCTACTCTTCAAAAAAAGATGGAAAAGATATTTTAACCAAAGAGCAACTTTTTAATGAAGTAAATCGTATATCAAAAGATATAAACAAGATAGAAGATGTTGCTATGGTTGATTTAAAAGGTGAAAAAAGAGAGCAATTTAATATTCAAGTTGATATTAACAAATTAAGCTCTTATAACATAGCACTTGCAAATGTTATGAAAAGTATTGAAGCTTTAAACTACAACACACCAAATATAGCTACAAATGCAGATGATGGCAAACTTGTTGTAATGAGTATTGATCAAGCTATAAAAAGCGTAAAAGATTTGGAAAATCTAATCATTTCATACAATTATCAAACTCCAATCTACCTAAGAGATATTGCAAAAATAGAGAGATCTTATGAGATACAAAATAAAAAAGATGCCTATATTTATCTAAAAAATGAGAGTGGAAATATAGAAGAATATCCACAAATTACACTTATGGCATCAAAATTAAAAGGTGCAAATAGTGTTGTTATAAATGAGAAGATATTTGAGTATATGAGTAGTATAAAAGAGTCACTTTTAGAAAAAAATATCAAATATACAATCACAAGAGATGATGGATATACTGCTAATAATGCTGTAAATGCTTTGATTAAAGATCTTTTTATCTCAATTGTAATTATATTTATTTTACTTATTTTTACACTTGGATTTAAAGAGGCTTTAATAGTATCTTTAACAGTTCCTATGATTCTATCTTTAACTCTGTTTATAGGTTTTTTACTGGGTGAAACTGTAAATAGAATAACACTTTTTGCTCTAATTGTATCTCTTGGAATGTTGGTTGATGCTGCTATTATTGTAATTGAAAATATTCATAGACACAAAATTCAAAATCCAAATGATGATATTGAAAAAATTGCAATAAAGGCAACAAATGAGATAGGAAATCCAACAAATATTGCAACTATTGCTATTATTTTAGTATTTATTCCAATGTTTTTTGTTGGTGGAATGATGGGAGAGTTTATGCACCCTCTTCCTGTATTTGTACCTATTTCTTTGGCAGTTTCACTATTTGTTGCTTATGCGTTTACGCCATATTTAGTAAAAAAAGTTTTAAAGGCTAAAAAATGAGATTAGAGCATATTATTTTAGATATTTTAAACAATAAAAAAAAGAGTATGTTTGTATTACTTTTTACTTTAATACTTTTTATAGTTTCAGTTTTAACATTTCCAACAAAAATTGTAAAAGCAAAAATGCTTCCTGATAAGGACTCAGATAGTTTCTCTGTATATTTAGATTTAAAAGATGGTTCAAGTTTAAAACAGACAAAATCTATGGTTGATTGTATTGCATACACTTTACAAAAAAATGATAATGTCTTAAATGTTTCAGCATTCTTATCACAAGGTCAACCAATAGATTTTGCAGGTCTTGTAAAGCTTAGCTCTTTAAAAGACAAAGAGAGTCAAGCTGAACTTATGGTAAATATTAAAAGATTTAAGAATAGAGATATTACAAGTTACAACCTTGTTAATATTTTAAGAGATGAAGTTTTAAACTCTTGCTCTAAAGATGATGCAATAATAAAATTTATTCAACTTCCAGCTGGTCCTCCTGTTCTTGCATCTTTGGTTGCTGAAATTTATGGAGGAGATAGTTTTAATAATCAAAGAGATTTTGCTTTAAAAGTTGCAAAAATTTTTAAAAATCAAGATACTTTAGTGGATATTGATGTTTTAGCAAATCGTGATTTTAAAACTTACTCTTTGAAGATTAATAACAACAAAGCTTTGATGAGTCAAGTTGATTTACAACATCTAAAAGCAACTTTATATCTAGCTTTTGAAGGAATGCAAGTTGGTGTTATAAATGATAGAAACAAAGAGAGTCAAATTCCAATCTTTTTAAGATTATCGAATAGTAAAAATATAACAAATCACTCAAAAGATGCCCTAAACTCAAAACTTAGTGCATTAAAAATTATGAATAGTCGTGGCGAAATGATAAGTATTTCTGAACTTGTAACTATAAAAGAGAGTTTAAAAGAGCCAGAAATTACATCAAAAAATCTAAATATTTTAATAAATGTAATAGCCGAAACTTCAAATGATAGTCAAATATATCCTCTTTTAAAATCAAGAGAACAGATGATTGAAGAGTTTAGTAAAGATTATGATGTAATAAAAACAAATATGCTAAATCTTGCATTTATTGATAAAAAAACTAATGAGAGATTTGATTTGGTTTTTGATGGAGAGCTAAAAGTTACAATTGATACTTTTATTGATTTGGGAACTGCTTTTATTATTGCACTTGTTTTAATTTTTCTTTTAATGGTTGTTTATTATAAAAATTTTGCTCTAAGTGGGGCGATTGTGCTATCTAGTTTTATATCAATTATTGGAGTTATACTAGCTCATATTATTATGGATATATTTACAAGTGATACTTTTTATTTAACTGCAACTTCACTTATAGGATTTATTGCACTAATTGGGATAAACTCAAGAAACTCAACTTTGATAATTGATTTTGCAAAACAACTTGTTTTAGAAAACCATTTAGAAGTAAACGAAGCAATAGCAAAAGCAGCAGCCACAAGATCAAAACCTATTATTTTAACTGTTTTAGTTCTTGTTTTTGCTAGTAGTTTAATTGCAAATGATGCAGTTTTTGGTGGGCTTGGAGTTGCACTTATTGGAGGTACACTTATCTCTTATGTTGTTTCTATGTTCTTTGTACCTGTTGTTATTAAAAATAGTTTAAAAAAGATTGTTTAAGTTATTGAATAAAAAAAGATATTAGAAAATTTAAGATATAAAAAGAGCCAAGTTAATGGCTCTTTGTTTTGTACTATTATGTGTGATTAAGAAGAGAATTTTGCAGTATTTATCTGTTTTGCTTTAACATCATTTTTACCAATAAACTCTTTGTCATTAGCATCTTTTACAACAAGTTTTGCTATCTCATCTGTTAAGATTGCTACATCATGAGTTTGAGAAGCTATCATAGCATTTTGTTGAGTTTGTTGATCAAGACTATTTACTGCATCATTTATCTGCTCTATTCCTAAAAGTTGCTCATTTGAAGCATTTTGAATATCAGATATTAGGTTCATAGTTTTAGATATATTTGTGTTTAACTCTTTATATCCTTCAATCATACTATTTGCTATTTGTTTTCCTTCATTTGCTTTTGAAGTTGCATTTTCAACAATAGATTTTATCTCATTTGCAGCTTCTGCACTTCTATTTGCTAGGTTTCTCACCTCTTGAGCAACTACTGCAAAGCCTTTTCCAGATTCTCCAGCAGTTGCAGCTTCAACTGCTGCGTTTAATGAAAGAATATTTGTTTGAAATGCTATTTGGTCAATCACTGAAATTGCCTCATTTATTGCACTAACTTGTGTATTTATCTCTTCCATTGCTGTTGTTGTTTGATTTGCCAAAGTTTCTCCTTGCAATGCTGAAGCAGTTACATTTTTTGAAAAACTTGCCATTTGAGCTATACTATTTGTATTGTTTCTTATATTTGAAGTTATTTGCTCTAAAGCTGCTGCTGTTTCTTCAAGACTTGCTGCTGCTTCATTTGAGCTAAGATTTAGTTTATCAACATTTGTCAAAAGAAGATTTGAACTCTCATCAAGAGTCAATCCATTTGATTTATTCTCTTTTAACATAGATGTAATTGAATCACCCAAACTATTTACACCACTTGCTAGTTTTAGTAAATGCTCTTTTAATCCTTTTTGATCTATCTTATTTAAGTAGTTATAGCTTGAATATTGCTCTAATACACTTAATACATTATCTATATTACTCTCTAAATTAGAAGCCATATTATTTAAAACATTTTTTAATTGAGTAAGTGCTGGATTTGATACTTCTATATTTAGTCTTTGACACAAATCTCCTTGCTCAAACTCTCCTAATACAGCTATTGTTTCATCTATTAATCTTCTATCCTCTTCTATTCCTTTTTTTGTTTTTATGATATTTTGGTTTACTACTTTTGACATCTGTCCAAATTCATCTTCTGCACTATCATCAAGTGTTTTTACACTATTTTCTTCTCTATTTAAATAAGAAAAAAAGTTTAACAATCCTGTTTGTAAATTTTTTGTAGAACCAACTATATTAGAAGAAATTTTTATAAATAAAAATATTGTAGAAATAAGAATAATTAATCCAATAATACAAAAGAGTAAAATATAGTTGATTATAGTTGAAATTTTATTATTCATCTCTTCTTCTATAAAATTGATACTAAAATCCTCAACCTCTTTTAAAATATTAATAACTATTGTTGCTTTTGTAAACCACTCTTGTGCTGAAATATCAAAATTCCCCTCTTTATTTTTTGTGAATGCAATATCCATCATATTTTTTATAGCTAAAACATCTGCCCCTTGATATTTAGTTTTAAAATAGTTTACAATCTGTTTATTTGCATCTACTTCAAAATTCTTAAATGCTGTTTCAAAAATAGTTTTATTTGCTCCAACTTTTGCAAAAGTATCATCTCTAAACTCATTTATTGTAAATGTTGCATTTAAATTTGCTCTTAACTGACCTAAATTCTCTTTTCCAAAAATTATCCAATAGTGAGCTAATAGCTGATTTTTAATACTAGTTACTTCTGATTTAAATAAGATATTTCTATAATATTCAAAAAAATCATAAATTATACCTGTAAAGTAAGAGCTACTTTGGTTTGCATTTAAAGAGATAGAGTTTATAGCTTCTCTTTTATTTTTCAAATCATTGAGTATTTTATTAGCAATATTTATATTTAATCTTCTTTGATATTGTAATAAATCATCAAAAGAGCTATCAACCTTTTTTCTTTGATTAATTAAAGCCTCTTTATTATTTTGTCCATTTGAAGCAACAAATCCAGCTGATAAACCTCTTTCTATTTGTAACTCATGAATTAAATTTCCAACTTTTTTTATTTCATCTATAGAAGCAGCTTTAGTTGCATTTTGATACTCATAAAATAGTATAGTAATACCTAATCCAAGTAAGAATATAACTACAAATAGTGGCATAATAAATAAAGAAAATAGCTTTCTTCTTATTAACATATTTTTAAACATATCTCTCCCTCATTTTCTTTAATATAAATATAAAAATATCTTATTTTATCTTATCTTGCCATTATTCAACCAAATGAATTTAAGATAATCTTTTCTTATGAGTAATTTAGAAACAATTTTTATTTTATTGGAAAGTTTTAACTATTGATTTATCTCATTTAATTTTTGCCTCTTGATAATCTATAAACTCATTTATCACAGCCAACCAGTTTGTAAACAAAGGAGCAGCTTCATTTAAAAGTAAATTTAGAGCTTTTGTATTCTCTTCTTGTGATTTTAGTTTTATAATCTCTTTTACTAATGGAAGTGTTTTACTCTCTACACTTTTAATCTTATTTAATATCACCATCTCTTCTTCTACAAAATTACTCTTATTTGTAAATATCTCATCTAAAGATTTTGCTGAACTTATATAAAGCTCCTCTAAATTCTTAATATCTAAAAGTGAATCCTTATTTGAAGTTATCTCTTCATCATTTGAATCTAGTTTTATTGGCATTTTACTCTCTTTGACTCTTTATTTTAATAAAATTATCTCTCTTGAAGTTTCTCTACAACTCTTCTCATTTCGTGTAGTTGGTTTATAATATCTTTAAAGAAAAACTTTTTTGATATATCATCAAAATCGTAATTATACTTACTGTTTTCACTCTCGATATATTTCAACAACTTTAAAATTCTATTATGAAGTTCTAAATATTCCTCATTTAGCATTCTTAATCCTATAATGTAAATATGAGGACATCTTATCTTATCTTATCTTGCTATTATTCAACCAAATTATTATTTAACAATTCTTATTATGTGTATTTTAGGAACAATTTTTATTTTATTTGAAAGTTTTAACTATATTTTTTATTAGCTTTATTATAAAAGTTTATGAAAGAGCTTTAAAAGCTCTCCCACTCATCTTTAGAACTATTATCACTAATAGTTTGAGGTTTTGAAGGTTTAGTTGTTTTTGAAGTTGTTACTTTTGTATCTTTTTTCACTTCTGATACTACACTTTTTGTTTGTATATTTGAACTATTTATCTGTTTTGCTCTTACATCATTTTTACCATTGAACTCTTTTTTATTTGCATCTTCTACTATTAGTTTTGCAAGTTCATCTACATTTTGTGCTATAGAATTTGCCTTTGTTGCTACCATTGCATTTTGTTGAGTTTGTCTATCAAGGCTATTTACCGCATCATTTATCTGCTCAATCCCATTTAATTGCTCTTTACTTGACATCTCTACATCTGATATTAGATTAGTTGTTTGAACTATTGATTCATTTAATCCTTTATAACCCTCTATCATATTTGAAGCTATTTGTTTTCCCTCATTTGCTTTTTTTGTAGCATCTTCAACTATATTTTTAATATCTTTAGCTGCTTCTGCACTTCGTGAAGCTAGATTTCTCACCTCTTGTGCAACAACTGCAAATCCTTTTCCTGCTTCTCCAGCAGTTGCAGCTTCTACTGCTGCGTTTAGACTTAGAATATTTGTTTGAAATGCTATTTGGTCTATTACACTTATTGCTTCATTTACAAGATTTACTTGAGTATTTATCTCATCCATTGCTAAAGTTGTTTGATTTGCCAAAGACTCTCCATAAGCAGATGCTTTTGTAATCTCATTTGAGTGTTCAGCCATTTTTGCAATATTCTCTGTATTATTTCTTATATTTGAAGTTATTTGTTCTAATGCTGCTGCTGTTTCTTCTAAAGAAGCTGCTGCTTCGTTTGAGCTTAAGTTTAATTTATCAACATCTTTTAATAACTCTTTTGAACTCTCTTCTAAAGTTAAACCATTTGATTTATTCTCTTTTAACATATCATTTATAATAGTTGCAAGATTATTTATACCAACTGCTACTTTACCATTGTCATTTTCAAGTCTTACTCTAAAGTTTAATTTACTAAAATCTTCCAATAAAGCTACAACTTTATTTATATCTGAACAAACATTTTCTTGAGTAATACTTAGCATATCATTGAAACTATTTTTTAACTCTTCAAGTCCAGCATTTGCTGTTGATTTTTCTATTTTTTTATCTAAATGACCAGATTTTACCTCTTCAACCACTCTTTTTACATCTTCTATTAGAAGATGATCTTGTACTATCAAGTTTTGAGTTTTTGAAATATTCTCATTTATAACTTTTGCCATAACACCAAACTCATCATTTGAGTCTAGTTTTATCGGTGTTGTATTATTTGACTCTTTATTTAAAAAGGCAAAGAAGTCTAGTAATCCACCACTTATTAGTGTTAAATTTTTACTCAATAATCTCATATTGTACATAACTATTGCTATAATCAATCCTGTCACAATTAAAGCAAAAATCAAAGAGAAATTTCTTATCTCATTTGATTGTTTCATAAATTCAGCAACAGGAACAGAACACGCCATAATCCAATATCTTTTAGTATCTCCAAACTCATAAGCATAAGAGTAAGTATAGCCCTCTTTTCCATCTCTTAAACTCTTTGCTACATACTCATAATTCTGACCTTTTAAACCTCTTTCAGTAATTTGTAAAACCATAGGATTAGAAGTCATATTTGAAAAAGGCTTTCCTATTGCTTCTGTTCTAGGATGAGATATCACAATACCATGTGGTTCATAAACTGATAAATAACCACTATCAAATAGAATTATTTCTGAAACTCTTTGATGAATAGTTTCAAGAGTAAAATCAACACCAGCAACTCCTATAACTTTATTATTTATAATAATTGGAGCTGAAATTGATACCATTAAAACTTTTCTACCATCAGCCATCTCATATTCATAAGGTTCTGTTATAGAGATTCTTCTATTCTCTACTGCATATTTTAAATATATATCATCTTTGTTGAACTCTGGTAAAAACTCTAATTCAAATTTTCCATTATTGTTTGTAACTAAAGGTTGGAAAACACCTTTTGGAGTATAGTATGGATTTTTATCTCTTCCATCGTATCTATTAAACATATATGAATCATCTGAAAAACCTATCCAAGCTGTGAATAAAAAGTCATTATTTTTCAAAATATCTTTTTGAAACTCAACCATTCCTGCATTTGTTAGCTTTTCATCTGTATTTATCCCTGTTTCAACTCTATTTACCATAGATTGAACAATATTAATAGTGCTATCTAGTAAAGTTTTTTGTTCATTTGCATAAGATGTAACAGTAGCTTTTATATAATCTTTTGCCTGTCGTTCAGCATTTTCATAGCTTTTTGAAGTTGTAAAATATACCATCGTAGCTAATGATAATACAACTGTGGATATTAGTACTATTAATAATTTTGTACCAAAATTTAAATTTTTAAACATTGTATTTCCTTTTGTGTAATGTGTGTCAAAAATTATATATATTTAAAAGTTATATTTATTAAAATAATAATTTATTTTTATTATAAGTAGTAATAATGATTTAAAAAGTAACACTTTGTATAAAGAGTATTAAAATAGCTTTTAGCTACTATTTCAAAATGAATTTAGAAGAGAAATTAAAGCAACTCCCAAATGAAGCTGGAGTTTATCAATATTTTGATAATCAAGGGCATCTATTATATATAGGAAAAGCAAAAAGCTTAAAAAATAGAGTAAAAAGCTACTTTAAATTTAGCCCTACTTTGCAAGCTTCAAGCGATTTAAGTCCACGAATTTATAAGATGATTAGTGAAACATCCTCTTTAGAGTGGATTGTTGTACCAAATGAGCACGATGCTTTAATTTTAGAAAACTCCTTAATAAAACAGCTAAAACCAAAATACAATGTACTTTTAAGAGATGATAAAACATATCCATATATTTTTGTAAATTTAAATGATGATTTTCCAAGACTTGAAATTACAAGAAAAATAGAAAAAGGTAAAAATATAAAATATTTTGGTCCATATTCAAGTGGAGCAAAAGATATGCTTGATAGTATCTATGAGATAGTTCCACTGGTGCAAAAAAAATCTTGTGTAAAGGGTAAAAAAGCTTGTCTATTTTTTCAAATAGGTAAATGTTTAGCTCCATGTGAAGATAAAATCTCTAAAGAGGATTATAAAAAGATTTTAGATGAGGCTTTAAGTTATATCTACAATAAATCAAAAATTTTAACAAAATTAAAAGAGAAGATGCTTTTTTATTCACAAAACTTTAGATTTGAAGAGGCACTTGTATTAAGAGATAGAATAAAAACTATTGAAAAATCGCAAATCAAAACAGGAATTGATTTAACATCAAATGATGATTTAGATATTTTTGCAATAAAATCTAGCAACAAAAAAGCTGTAATTGTAAGAATGTTTATAAGAGATGGAAAATTAGCATCTTCAAACTATGATTTTATGAAATCAAACGATGATGTTGAGTTTGATATACAAGAGGCTTATAGAAGAGCTATTATAAACTACTACTCAAATGATTTGCCAATAATTCCAAAAGAGATACTTGTAGCAAATGAGATTGAAGAGCTTGACTCTATAGAAGATTTTTTATATCAAAAATTTAATAAAAAGATAAAAATAGTAAATCCAAAAATAGATAAAAAAGCTACTATTGTAAAAATTGCTTTAAATAACTGTGATGAGCTTTTAAGATTGGAGAGTATTAAACAGCAAAACTCTATATATAGTGAAATAAAAGAGCTATTCTCTTTAAAAAATAGTCCAAACATAATAGAGAGTTTTGATAACTCTCATTTAATGGGACAAGCAAGAGTTGGAGCTATGGTTGTTTGGAATAGCCAAATAGAGAGTTTTGATAAAAAATCATATAGACACTACAATCTTGAATCACTTGATGAATACTCACAAATGAGAGAACTTCTTATGCGAAGAGTTGAGAGTTTTGATAAAAACTCTCCTCCTGATTTATGGCTTATTGATGGTGGTTCAACTTTGCTAAATTTAGCTTTTGAGATAGTTTCTTCTATTGGGGTAAATTTAGATATTATTGCCATTTCAAAACAAAAAGTAGATGCAAAAGCCTATAGAGCCAAAGGAAATGCAAAAGATATTTTGCACTTTATTGAAAATAAAGAGATAAAAAGTATAAATCTTCTTCCAAGTGATAAAAGATTGCAATTTGTTCAAAGATTAAGAGATGAAGCTCATAGATTTGCTATTAGTTTTCATAAAAAACAGAAAAGAAAAGAGGACAAAGATATCTCTTTTCTTCAAATAAAGGGTATTGGTGAAGCAAAAATCAAAAAACTACTTCTATATTTTGGAGAGTTTGAAAAGATAAAAAATGCAACATTTGATGAGTTAAAAACTGTTTTAAATCAAAGTGATGCAAAAAATATAGTTGATTATTTTAAAAAGGAAAAAAGTGGCGAAGATATTAATAAACAAGGATAATCTTTTTTACAATCTTGAAGTTATTAGTAAAAAAGCAACAAACAAAGATAAAGTTGCTGTTGTTTTAAAAGATAATGCATATGGTCATGGATTAGTTGAGATTGCAAAACTATCAAGTGAGTTTGGAATAAAAAAAGCTGTAGTTCAAACAATAGAAGATGCAATAAAAATAGAACAATTTTTCTCCTATATTTTAGTGCTTGCAGATAGCACTTTTCACAACTATTCACATACTTTTCACATAGCAATAAATAGCCTTGAAGATATAGCAAAAGTACCACAAAATGCAAATGTTCATTTAAAAATCGATACAGGAATGCATAGAAATGGTGTAAGCATAGATGAGATAGAAGTGGCTTTTTTAGGGCTTTTGAAACAAAAAGCGACTATTACAGGAGTATTTACACACCACAGAGGTGCTGATACTTTAAGCACAGATTTTTTTTGGCAAAATTCAAATTTTTCTAAAGCAAAAGCTAAGGTAAAAGAGGTATGTGAAAAACTTTTTTTACCAATCCCATCTTTTCACTCTTGCAATTCAAATGCACTTTTTAGAGTGAATAATTTTGACTCTATGGGTGATGATTTTGCTAGAGTTGGAATTGCTACTTATGGATATTTTGATTGTGATGAAGTTTTTGATTTTGCTAAATTAAAACCTGTAATGAGTCTTTGGGCATCAAAAATGGCAACTAGAACTTTAAAAAAAGATCAAAGCCTTGGTTATGGTGGAACATTCCGTGCCAGTGAAGATATGGTTGTTTCTACTTATGATATTGGATATGGAGATGGTTTTTTAAGATTAAATGAAAATCACAGCTACACAACTCCAAAAGGCTATCAAGTTTTAGGTCGTGTTTCTATGGATAATTTAACAATAAATAGTGATGATGAAGAGGTTTGTCTTTTTGAAGATGTTACAAATTTAGCAAAAATTCACAACACAATAACTTATGAAATAACTTGTAGCTTAAAAGAGAGTATAAAAAGAGAGATTATTTAGAGTTTCATTAAGATTAAATTAAATTCTGCCTATAATTACGGTCAAATAATTTTAACCAAAATAAGCGGAGAGATTAAAATGAATTTTATAAAAAATTCAGTTATTGCAAAAGTAGTATCTGTATCAATAATATCAATATCTATTTCAATGGCTATATTAACTTTTTTAGTTGTTAATAATAGTTTTGAGATGATGAAAACAAATACTGAAAAAACTGTTCAAAAAGAGTTGTCTTTATTAATAGAAAATATAAATACCTTCAATAAAGTTGCAAAAAGTGGTGCAAATCTATCTGGTGATATATTTTTAAGTATGTTAAATGATATTAAAATAGATAATTCAAAAAACATAGAGATTGAAAATTTAAAAACTCCTGCTTTATATATAAATGGAGATTTAGTAAATTTAAATTTTGATTTGGTTGATAAATTTACACAAATTACTAATGGCTCTGTTGCTACAATATTTGTTAGAAAAGATAATGATTTTATTAGAGTATCTACTAGCTTAAAAAAAGAGAATGGAAATAGAGCTATTGGAACTAAACTAGATAGCAATCATCCTGGATATAAAAGTGTTTTAGAGGGAAAATCTTATTTAGGAAAAGCCTTGTTATTTGGCAAAGAGTATATGACTAAATATATTCCTATAATAGAAGATAATGAAGTTATTGCAATAGCTTTTATAGGTTCTGATATTAGCTCTGATTTAAATGATTTAATGCAAACTATTAAAAATAGAGTTATAGGAGAAAGTGGTTACTACTACATTTTAAACTCAAATATAAATGATAAAAAATATGGAGAGTTTATCTCTCATCCAACATTAAGCAAAAAATCTGGTTTAGATATTTCAGATAAAAATGGAGTTTATATTGTAAAAGAGATTTTAAATAAGAGAAATGGCAACCTTACATATATTTGGAATGATGAAGAGAAATTTACAGTATTTGAAAACTTTGATGAATGGAATTGGCTTTTAGTTGGTGGAGTTAATTCAAATGAAATTTTTAAAGATGCAAATAAACTGATGTATTTAATCATCACACTATCTATTATAACTTTAGTTGTAATATCTATCTCTATTTTTATAACTTTAACAATATCTTTAAAATCTCTTAAAAGAATCAAAGATGGGTTATTGTCATTTTTTAGATATTTAAATAAAGAGAGTAATAGTATTGAAAAAATTGCTATTGATTCAGAAGATGAGTTTGGAATTATGGCTAAACAGATTAATGAAAATATTGAGAAAGCAAAAAAAGCAACAGATGAGGATAGAAAATTAATCGATGAAACAGTTGCTGTTTTATCAGAGTTTGAACATGGAGATTTATGTCAAAGAATTAATATTGAAGTTTCAAATCCTGCATTAATGGAATTGAAAAATGTATTAAACAGAATGGCAAATAATCTTGAATCAAATATTGAAAATGTATTAAATGTATTAGAACAATACTCTAACTATAACTATCTAAATAAAATATCAACAAAAAATTTAAAAGAACATCTTTTAAAACTTGCAAATGGCGTGAATACTTTGGGTGATTCAATTACTCAAATGTTAATTGAAAACAAATCAATTGGATTAAAACTTGATGAGAGTTCAAATATATTACTTAAAAATGTAGATAAATTAAATATAAGTTCAAATGAAGCAGCCGCATCTCTTGAACAAACATCAGCATCTTTAGAACAAATTACATCAAATATTAGAAGCAATTCACAAAATGTATCAAAAATGACTCAACTATCACAAAAACTTCTTAACTCTTCTATTGAGGGTGAGAAACTTGCAAACCAAACAACTGCTTCTATGGAAGATATTAGTAGTCAAGTATCTGAGATAAATGAAGCAATAAGTGTGATTGATAATATCGCATTTCAAACAAATATTTTAAGCCTAAACGCAGCTGTTGAAGCAGCAACAGCTGGTGAAGCTGGAAAAGGATTTGCAGTTGTTGCTGGTGAGGTTAGAAACTTAGCAAACAGAAGTGCAGAGGCTGCAAAAGAGATAAAAAATATTGTTGAAAATGCAACATTAAAGGCAAATCAAGGTAAAGAGATTGCAAACTCTATGATTGAAGGGTATAAAGAGTTAAATGAAAATATAAAAAACTCTTCAAAACTTATTTATGATATTGAAAACTCTTCAAAAGAGCAACTTTTGGGTATTGAACAGATTAATGATGCTGTAAATAGTTTGGATGAACAGACTCAACAAAATGCACAAATAGCATCTTTAACTCATGATGTTGCAGTTGAAACTGATGAGATTGCAAAAATGGTAGTAAAAAAAACAGATGAAAAAAAATTTGTAGGAAAAGATAGTATAGATTTTAAAAAGTTATAATTTTTTAAAGGAAATATATGAAATACAATTTTGATAAAGTGATAAATAGAAAAAATACAGACTGCTATAAATGGGATACTACAAAAGATGGAGTGATTCCTATGTGGGTTGCTGATATGGATTTTGAGGTTGCAAGGCCTATTGTGGATTCTATTATAAAAAGAGCAATGCATCCAGTTTTTGGCTATACAATGGTTCCAAATGAGTATTTTGAAGCTGAGATTAGTTGGTGGAAAAAAAGATTTAACTATGAGATAAAAAAAGAGCATATTATTCCAACAGCTGGTGTAATTCCATCTTTAAGTGCAATAATTCAAACTTTTTGTCAAAAAGATGACAAAATCTTAATTCAATCGCCTGTGTATCACTACTTTAATATAGTTATACAAAACAATGATTGCAAGGTTATAACAAACAATTTGATATATAAAGATGCAAAATATGAGATAGATTTTGTTGATTTTGAAGAGAAACTAAAAAATGATAGACCAAAACTATTTATATTATCAAATCCTCACAATCCTGTTGGAAAAGTTTTTTCAAAAGATGAGTTGCAAAAAATGGGCGAATTGTGTTTAAAATATGGTGTTTTGGTAATAAGTGATGAGATTCATAGGGATTTGGTCTTCAAAGATTATATCTTCACACCTTTTGCATCCATAAATAAAGAGTTTGAGCAAAACTCTATTACTTGTACAAGTGCTAGTAAGACATTTAATATTGCTTCTTTAAAAGCCTCAAATATAGTTGTGGCAAATAAAAAACTAAGAACTATTTTGGATAAGACTCTGAGCAAAAATGAGATGAAAGGAGTTAATGTTTTTGGGATTTACTCTTTGATTAGTGCTTATGAAGAGTGTGAAGATTGGCTTTTTGAACTACTTATTTATCTTGAAAAAAATAAAAACTTTTTGGAAGATTTTATAACAAAAAATATCCCAAACCTAAAAGTAGTCAAAGCCGAAGCTACATATCTACTATGGATTGATATAAGTAATCTTGGCTTAAACTCAAAAGAGTTTACAAAAAAACTAGAAGAGCTAGGAAATGTAAGAGTAATCTCAGGAGTAACTTTTGGAGAAAATGGTGATAATTTTATAAGAGTAAATATAGCAACACCTCTTGAGATTTTAAAAGAGGCTTTAGAGGGTATAAAAAGAGTTGTTGAAAATTTATAATATTTTTTTATTTATTTGCAACTAAATTATGGTATCATTTTGCTATGAGTAAAAAAGATAAGCTTTTATTAAAATTTTTAGAAAATCCACCAAAAAAAGATTTAACTTTTAAAGAGTTAAATACATTATTAACTTATTTAGGGTTTATAAAAATTGAAGGTGCTGGTTCTGCTGTTAAATTTTACAATAAAGATAAAGATTTATTAATAAATCTACATAAACCGCATCCAAGTGATATTTTAAAAGTTTATCTTATAAAACAGATACAAAACAAACTTAAGGAGTTTTTATAATGGCAAATATTATTGAATACAATGGTTATATAGGAACAATTGAGTATTCACAAGAAGATAAATGTTTTTTTGGGAAAATAGATATGATAAATGATTTAGTAACATTTGAAGCACAAAATGCAACTGAATTGGAAGAAAATTTTAAAAATGCAGTTGATGAATATATATTGACTTGTAAAGAGCTAAATAGAGAACCACAAAAAGCATTTAAAGGTGTTTTTAATGTACGAACAGGAAGTGAACTTCACAAACTTGCAGTTTTAAATGCTACAAAAATAGGTGTTTCTCTAAATACCTATATTAAGAATTTGATAGAAAAAGATAGTAAATTGTCTTTAAATTAGGGCATAGGCCATCTTCTCTTTTTGGCTATTTGCTCTATTAAAAATCAGTTCAGCTGCTGTTTGCCCATGAATAGCAAAATGAATTTTATTTTGCACTTTTGCAAAAAAGTTTTTAGTTGTTTCATCATCTTTATTATAATCAACACTTGTAGAGTAAATATCTGTTAGCTTTTGATAAAACACTCTTTCACTAACTCTTATCTCTCTTATCTCTTCAAGTAATCTATCAAAATAGTTTTGACCTAAAAATGAGCCATTTTCTAGCCTTTTTTTATCAAGAACAAATCCTTTTATAGCAAACTCTTTTAATACACTTGTAGCCCATTGTCTAAACTGTGTAGCTTTTTTTGAATTTACTCTATATCCAACAGAAATAATAAGGTCAAGGTTATAATAATTTGTTGGCTTTTTAGCAAATTCGGAATTTCCGAATTTCTTAATAGTATCAATTTCTGAAAGTTCTTTTTCTTTATAAATATTTTTTATATGTTCATTTATTGTTGATACTGATTTTTCAAAAAGCTGTGCTATCATATTTTGAGTAAGCCAAACCGTTTCATCAAATACTTTTACCTCAATACTATCTTCTTTATTTTGTGAAGTAAAAATTAAAAATTCAGCTGTACTATTTCGTATTTGTTTATCCATTTATATCTTCCAAAACATACTCTTTTTTATTTTCAAGGCAAAAATCCAAAAAGAGTTTAAAAGCAAAATTTACCTCATCTTGATTATATCCAGCAACAGATATTACAACTCTTCTTTCATTTCCAATAATATTTGGCAAAGATGAAAACTCAAGGTGTGTTGGAATTTTTTTCATAATTTCTATTAAGTCATTTTCACTACTTACAATTGTCAATGATTTTCTATATTTTTTGATATTTGATTTTGTGTAGTGTCTATCCAAAGCCTCCAAAACCATACTTTGACTCATAGATGGAAATCCTGGTGTGAAAAAGAATCTATCTTCTAAATAAAACCCAGCTACATCATTTACAACATTTTTTAGAAGTTTTGCATTTATTGGAAGATACGCCATATTTACTCTGTGAGGATAAGCCTCCTCTTTAAATCTATTTTCGATTCTCTTCTTTGCTTCTTCATGAAACTCCATTTGTGAGTTCGTAAAAGCATCTGCAGCTATTTGCCTTGTAAAATCATCTGGAGTTGCTCCAATTCCACCAAAACAAAACATCACACTATTCTCATCAGATTTTATAAGATTAAATATTTTTAGCATCAGCTCTTTATCATCTTCAATCACAAAAGATGCTTTATGTTCCCAACCTCTTTTAAGAAATTCTTCATTTAAAAATGCAAAATGAGCATCTTTTCTTCTGCCATTTAAAAGTTCAGTTCCAATAATTACGCTATAAAAATTTACTTTTCTATTCACTGTTTAAAATCTTTTTGACTATATTTTTGACAAAATGAAACTTTCCATCTCATCTACAATCTCTCCTATAGTTCGCTCTCCATCTATTTTTTTCAAAATATTTTTTGATTCATAAAAATCTTGAATAGCTTTTAAAGGCTCTATATATACGCTCATTCTGTTGTTAAATACTTCAACCTTATCATCATCTCCCCTATTTCTTCCAAGCACTCTATCTTTTGCAACTTCTTCGCTTACAACTACCTCTATACAAGAAACTAGCTCTAACTCTTTTTCATTTTTCAAATACTCATCCAAAGCACTCATCTGCTCTAAACTTCTAGGATATCCATCTATTATTATTGTAGGTGTTGGAGCATTTTTTATAGCATTTACTATAGTTTGTATAGCTATTTTAATAGGTACTATATTTCCAGCATTTACATATTTTGCTATCTCTTTTCCTATATCACTATTTTTTGCCATCTCAGCTCTTAGCATATCGCCTGTGCTATAGTGAGTTATATTTTCATGTTTTTTTGCTATAAGTTCGGCATCTGTTGTTTTTCCACTTCCAGGTGCTCCAATAATTAAAAATAGTTTTTTCATTCATTTCCTTTTTCTGTTATTACTACTTTTTAACGGAATTTATAAAAAATTCCTAAAAGTAGCAAAATTCTAAAGGGCTTCAAGAATGAAGCCTTGAGTTTTAAGCAATCATTGTATCAAAAATCGATTAAATTCCTAATCTACTATCTATAACTTATCTACTATTAAATCCTTTTTTACTACAATAAGCGAAAAAATTTTAAGGATAAAATATGAATTTAATGCTATTTGGAGCACCAGGAGCTGGAAAAGGAACTCAAGCTAAATTTTTAATTGAGAAGTACAATATCCCACAAATCTCAACAGGAGATATCTTAAGAGCAGCAATTGCAGACAAAACAGATATGGGAATGGAAGCAAAAAAATTTATGGATGCTGGGCAATTAGTTCCAGATTCAACTATTATTGGAATTATCAAAGATAGACTAGCTGTTGCTGACTGTAAAAATGGATTTATTCTTGATGGTTTTCCAAGAACTTTGGCTCAAGCTGAGGCTTTAAGTGAACTTATGGAAAATATGAAAATTAAACTTGATAAAGTAATCTCTTTAAATGTTCCTGATAGCTTAATTGTAGGAAGAATTACAGGAAGAAGAGTTTGTTCTGGTTGTGGAGCATCTTTTCATGTTGAGTTTAATCCTTCAAAAAAAGATGGTGTTTGTGACTATTGTGGTGGAGAATTAACTATTAGAAAAGATGATAATGCAGAAACTGTAAAAAGCAGACTTGAAGCATACCACTCTCAAACGGCACCACTAATTGATTTTTACAAAAAAATGGGTCTGTTTATGGAACTTGATGGTACAAAAGATGTATCAGAAGTTACAAAAGATATGATAAACGCTTTAGCTTAAATATTTTAAAGTAACCATTTTTTGGTTGCTTTATATTAAATTTTCAACCTTGCATCCCTAAATTATTACCTTTTTTATTTTTAGCAAACTCTTTTTTTGCAACTACTATCTCTTTTTGTCTCTCTTTTCTTAATGTATCTTTTTCAACAAATATCTTCTTTTTTGTAAAAGGGTCCAACTCTGTATAGTACATAACAGCTGAGTAAGTTCCAGGTGTTGGTGTGAAAACTTGTGCTTGTTCTGGATTAATCTTTAATTCATGAGTTGTAAATTGTTTAAGCTCATGCATATGGCTCTCTTTGCATCCTGGATGTGCTGCAATTAGATAATATGTTAAAAACTGTTTTTTACCACTTGTTTTATTTAAATCATCAAACATCTTTTTAAACTCAATAAGTGATTGTTTACCAGGTTTTCCCATATGATGAAGCACTTCATCACTTGTATGCTCAGGTGCAATTTTCATTTGACCTGATATATGATGATCAATTATCTCTTTTAAATACTCTTTTCCATGATTTTTATCAGCAGCTATAAAATCGTATCTAATACCTGAAGCAATAAATGCTTTTTTAACCTTTGGAATAGCTCTTATATCTTTTAGAAGTTTTATGTTTCTGCTATGATCTACTTTCATTGTACGACAAAGTCTATGAGCATCCACACATCTTTTATTATCTATACAAGTTCCAAGATTCATCTTCTTTTTGCACTCATAACCATACATATTGGCTGTTGGTCCTCCAACATCTGAGATTATTCCTTTAAAATCTTTTAGTGTTGTAAAATGTTTTGCTTCACTTAAAATATTTTCTTCACTTCTTGTTCTTATGGTTCTGCCTTGATGAGCTGCAATCGCACAATAGTTGCACTCTCCCCAACATCCATGATGAGTCATAATTGAGAATTTTATAGTTTCCAATGCCTTTACTTTTCCATCTTTTGCATGATATGGATGTAAATCTCTTTGATATGGATAAGAGGCAATTTTATCCATCTCACTCTCTTCTAAATACCTACTTGGTGGATTTTGTATTAGAAATCTGCCATCTACTTCTTGGCAAAGACCTTTTGAATACATTGGGTCGTTGTTATCATAAAAAGCTCTAAATAGATCAATATATTTCTCTTTGTTATCCAAACACTCTTTGTGTGATGGAATTTGTAAATACTCTTTTACAGGCTCTTTTGAGATATAACATAATCCTGCAATAGTTCTTACATCTTTACCCTCTTTTAAATAAAGACCTAAATCTATTATTGCTTGTTCACCCATTCCATAAATCATATAATCAGCCTTAGAATCAAATAAAATTGGTTTTCTAAGAGTGTTTGACCAATAATCATAGTGCGTAAGTCGTCTTAAACTTGCTTCTATTCCTCCCAAAACAATAGGAACTGTATTTTTAAAATATCTTCTTATAAGATTTGTATAAACTAAAGTAGCCCTATCTGGTCGTTTGTTGTTTTTCCCACCTGGAGTATAGTCATCATCATTTCTAAACTTTTTTGTAGCAGTGTAGTTTGAAACCATAGAATCAATACTTCCACCACTAACTCCCCAAAACAGTTTTGGCTCCCCTAGTCGTTTTATATCAACATCACTGTTAATATCTGGTTGCCCAATAATTCCAACTCTTAAACCAATATCTTCTAAGATTCTTCCAACAACTGCAATTCCCATAAAAGGAGAATCAATATATGCATCTCCTGTTATTAAAACAACATCAAGTTCATCCCAGCCTCGCTGTTTCATCTCATCTTTTGTTGTTGGCAAAAATCTATTTTGTTTATTCATAATTCTTCTTTTATATTTTAAGTTTTAAAGTA
>NZ_JBAZAH010000007.1:0-52092 GCF_041672065.1 Aliarcobacter sp.
CTGCTGCACAACCACAACACTCTTTTTTATGTTTTGGATGAGGAGCGCTATCACTTCCAAACATAAGTTTTGGATGAGCTTTTAAAGCTGCATTTAAAAGTGCATTTCTATCCTCTGGTCTTTTTGCAATTGGCTTACAAAAAAGATGAGGATCTAGCATTCCACCTGCTACATCATCTAAAGTTATTAATAGATGATGTAAAGTTACAGTTGCATATAAATTTGGATATTTATCTAGAAGCTCTACAGCATCTTTTGTTGTAATATGCTCCATTACTATTTTTAAATTAGGAAAAGCAATAGCCAAACTTTCATAAATTGGCATAAACTCTTTTTCTCTATCCATTACAAAACCATTTGTTTCCCCATGAATACAAAGAGGAATTCCAAGATGGCTCATATTTTCTAAAGTAGGTCTTAAAACTTCAATATCCATAGAAGAAACTCCAGTTTCAGAGTTTGTAGTAATTCCTGCTGGATAAAGTTTGATTCCAATTATCTCATCTTTAATATCTTCTAAAAATTCAAAACTATAGTTATTTTGAAAAAATAGTGTCATATATGGAGTAAAATTATCATCTTTACAAGCTTCTAAAATTCTACTTTTATAAGATAATAAAGCATCTTTTGAAGTAATAGGAGGAACTAAATTTGGCATTATTAAAGCTCCACTAAAACTATTTGAAGTTAGTGGACCCACTAACTTCAACATATCATTATCTCTTAAATGTAAGTGCATATCCAAAGGTTTATTTAAAACAAATATTTTACTCATTTAAATAGCTTCCTCATCCAACTCACCTGTTCTAATTCTTATAATTTTTTCAATTGGTGAAACAAATATTTTACCATCTCCAATTTTACCTGTTTTCGCAGCATCAATTATAGCAGTTGTTATACGTTCAACATCTTCATCTGCAACAATTAACTCTATTTTAATTTTTGGTAAAAAATCAACAACATACTCAGCTCCTCTGTAAAGCTCGCTATGACCCTGCTGTCTTCCATAACCTTTTACATCAGATACAGTCATACCAGCAACTCCAGCTTTTGCTAAGGCCTCTTTTACATCTTCAAATTTAAATGGTTTGATTATAGCTTCTATTCTTTTCAATATTAATCCTTTTTTTAGTTCAATTATTTTAACGAAATTTTATTAAACTAATATTATTAAAATGCTCGTTTAAATTCTGGATATGCTTCCATTCCGCACTCTTCAACATCAAGTCCTTGTAGTTGTTGATCTCTTCTGGCTCTTAAAGGTATAATTTTATTTATTAAATACAACACAATAAATGAGCTAATAAAAGCAAAAACTGCTACTACAAATACTCCTTTTAATTGACCTAAAAGTGTTATGTCATCACCATTTGAAGCAAAAATCCCAACTGCAATTGTACCCCAAATACCATTTAATAAGTGAACAGATAAAGCTCCAACAGGATCATCAATTCTTAGTTTATCAAACATAAAAACTCCACCAACTACTAATATCCCACCAATAGAACCTATTAGTATAGGTGTATAAATATCATATAAATTTGGACCAGCAGTAATTGCAACTAATCCTCCCAAAGCACCATTTAAAATCATTGTTATATCAAATTTTCTATACATTATCTGCATGATAATTGCAACCATAATTGCACCACTTAAACCAGCAGTATTTGTATTTAATATTGTAAGAGCTACTAAATTTGCATTTTCCTGTGAAGTTATTGAGCCTACACTTCCTCCATTAAATCCAAACCAACCAATCCATAATAAAAAAGCTCCAAGAGTTACAAGAGGAATATTAGAAGCTGGTATTGCTTTAATTGTTCCATCCTCCAAATATCTCCCCTCTCTTGAACCAATTATTAAAATAGCTGCAAGTAGTGCCCATCCTCCAGTGCTATGAATTACCGTAGAACCTGCTAAATCATACATTGATAAATCTAAAAAAGTTTCTTCTAAAAAGTTTGAACCCCATGTTATATTTACAACAGTTGGATATAGAAGTGAAGCCATTATTACAGTAAAAATCATCAAAGGGATTACCTTTGCTCTTTCACTAACACCACCACTCATAATATTAATAACCTTTCCAACGAAAGCCATTTGAAATAATAAAACTGCATATTTACTCACAGTATCGCTTCCTAAGTCGCCAAAAGCAAGTGAATAACCAAAAAGAAGAAAAGATAAAGATGCGATTGCATAAATAAGAATATTTATAGTTAAGACAGCGGTAACATTTTTTGTTCTTACAATTCCAGCTTCTAGCATAGCAAAACCAGGAACCATAAAAATGATTAATGTCATTGCAAACAATACGTAAAGTGTGTCAATAATGAAGGATAGAGAATCCATATGTTTGTCCTTTTTTGAGTATAAACTCCAGCGCTGGACGCGAAAATTGTACCAAAAAAAAATAAAACCAAGATAAAAAAATCTTACTTTTTACTTAAAATTATATTTTTTTATTTTAAAAAAAACAAATTGTTTCTTTTTGTTACATTTATTCTTTTTTTAATAGAAATTAACTTGAAAATTATTTATATTACTATATAATTTATACTTAATTTTAAACAATAGGAATGATATGCTAGAATTTTTATCTAATTTTAATAGATATTCAGATGAAGATTTTATTAAAGAGCTACTCAATCCAAATATAAATAAAGAAAATCTAGATAAAATTTATAAAAAATCAGATATTAACTTAAACAAACTATTTGTTGATGATGAACCTATACTAATAGTTTGTCTCAAAAAAAATCTTTTAAACAGCGCCTTATGGTTAATTCAAAATGATATTAATACTGAATTAAAAAATAGTTTAGATGAAACAGCAATATTTTATGCAATCTATAGTGATGATAAAAAAATACTAGAATCACTTTTGAAAAAAAATGCAAATATAGATCATCTTAATAACAATAAAAGAACTGCTCTTCAAGAGTCTATTTTTAATGCTAATAGCAAAATAACTAGATTTTTATTAAAAAAAACAATATCTTTGAAAAATAGTGATATAAATGGAAATAATGTTTTATTTGATGCTGTAAATAGTGGGAATCTAGTACTAATAGAAGAGATTTTAAAACTTGAAAAAATAGATTTAAATCATAAAAATAAAGAACAAAATAGCGTAATACATCTTTCTAATGCTTTAGAAAATTTAGATATTGGAAGCTTATTAATAGATTATGGTGCTGATCCTATTGGACAAAATAATAATGGAATAAGTTATATTTTTCATCTTGCAACAAAAGGCGAAAAAGCCTATAAGATTTTGAAAAAAATAGAAGAAAAAGGTTATAACCTAAATTTAAAAAATAGTGATGGTAAAAATATATTGATGTATGCAATAGAGTTTTTACAAACTATTAAAGATAGTGAAAGCATAGAATCTCAAGTAAATTTAATAAAAAGAATGTTCCAATTAAATATAGATAAAGATAGTTTAAACAATGAATCAGAAACATTTATTTTTGAAATAGCAAGAAGTGCAAATATAGATTTAATAAATTTTGTTTTTAATAATTTAGAGAAGCAAAATCTAAATAAACAGAATAAAAAAGGATTGACTCCACTATTTTTTCTAATTTTTGGTGCTTATGAAAATATTAATCAAATAGATTTATTTATTGAAAATGGTGCAAATATTAACTATAAAAATAGATATAATCTAGGAGTTGCTGAAATTTTAATCAACTCTATTTTATATTTTGAAAATAATAAAAATATAGATGAAAATATAAAAAAATATTTAGATAAGGAGTATGATTATAAAACTCTCTTAAAAATATTTATAGAAAAATATGATTTAAGTTTAGATGATTTGAACTCAAAAGATGAGCCACTATTTTTCTCTTCAATTTTAAATTTTAATTTTCCTCTATTTAAAATTTTAAGATTATCAAAAATAGATTTTAATAAAAAAGATAGCCAAGAAAATACAATTTTACATAAATTAGTTATGAAAAATTGTTCAAACAATCAAAAATGTATGGATACAGTTGAAAAAATTATAATAAATTTAATTAAAATTGGTATAAATATTGATGAACAAAATAGTGATGGTCAAACAGCTTTATCAATTTGTATGATAAATAAAAAAGATAGTTTAGTAAAACTTCTTATTGAAAATGGTGCTTCTGTAAATATATTAGATAAAAGTGGTAAAACTTTAATTCATACAGCAATATTTAATGATGCAGAAAAATATATTGATTTAATACATAAAAAAGATAGTGAAATTTTAAATAAAATAGATAACTTTGGAGTTAATGCTTTAAATTATTGTGCATTTATGGGTAAAATTGATTTAACTTTAAAACTAATTTCACTTGGAGCGAAGATAGAAAATGATGCACCTAAATCTATTAAAATTTTAGAATATTTAAAGAAATTTCATAAAAATATTCTTGCAATAAATTTTAAAATAACAGACACAAAAGAGAAAGTTGCACTTAGTAAACTAGCATCTAATATGATTGTTGAATTTAATATAGATATATCAAAAAGATAAATAATACTAAACTATTTTCTCTTTTCTAGTAGATTTTTTGCACAATTTCCCATAAAATCTTCTAGTTGTGTATCTGCTTTATGTGCTAATAAACACTCCATGCTTCTTTTTTTGTTATATAAAATAGAGTAAATAAGTGCTGAACACCCCAACTCATCAACATCATTTATATCAAATCCAGATTTTATTAAAGCTTCAATAGCTCTAACATCATCTAAACAAACAGCAAAATTAAGTGCACTTAAATGAAAATTTACTTTTAAATTAATACCTAAATCAATAAGAGGCTTTATATATTCATATTTTTTATTAGCAATAGCATAATATAAAATATTTCTACCTCTACAATCTCTGTAGTTAATATCTGCAACTCCTAGATTTAAAATCTGAATAATTTTATCCCAATCATTTTTTAAAATTAATCCTTCTAAAAGCTCTTTTGATTTCATATTATAGACTCTACTTTTTAAAACAAAATTACTGCACATACTCTATCCTTATATTAATGATAATTGATATCATAATATAGTTAATATTAAAGTTTGCTAAGCTTTATTAGATTTTCGATAAAATAAAATAAAAAAAGGATTTTTAATGGAAATAAATCTATTTCTAAGTTTTCTAGGATTTTTCTTTACAGCTCTTATTTTAATAGTTGCATTTCTTTATCTTTATGCAATCGTAACTCCATATGATGATTATAAACTTATATTTGAAGAGAAAAATGTTGCAGCGGCTTTAGGATTTTCAGGTGCAATTATTGGTGTTTCAATACCTTTATATAGTGCTTTATCAAACTCTATCTCATATATAGATTTTGCTATTTGGGGAGTTGTTGCTATTGTTATTCAACTTATTTTTGCATTTATTGTTACAAGAGTGAATGGTAAATTTTCATTTACAGAAAAAATCTCTCAAGGTGTTATTCCTGTTGGAATATTAATGGCTGGTTTATCAATCTCTATTGGTTTGTTAAATGCAGGTTCAATGAGTTACTAAAACTCATTGATTCTAAAGTAAAAAATCTTTTATTAAAAAAATAGCTACAAAAACAAAGATAATATAAAAAATATTAACTTTTAAATATCTAATCAAAACAAATCCACAAATTACAACTAAGATATCAAATAAAGAGTAAATTGCACTTGGAATAATTGTGTTTATTAATGTTGCAAATAATAAAGCTACAACTGCAGCATTTATTGCTTTTATAACTCTTGATAACTTATCATTTTGTGAAAAACTTTCATAACTTTTATAAAAAGTAAGTATTAGTAAAAATCCACCTAAAAATATTCCAAAAGTTGCAATAATTGCTCCTAAAAGTGGACTTTGCTTTATAATATCAGCTCCTAAATAAGTTGCTATTGTAAACATAGGACCACTTACTGTTTGAGCTAGTGAATATGCAATTAAAAATGTATCATTTATAACTTTTTCACCTAAACTCTCTTGCAATATTGGTAAAACAACATGACCACCACCAAAAACTAAACTACCACTTTTATAAAAATTAAAAAATAGATTTATTAGCTCATTTTTAAATTGAAATGTAAAAGCTAAAAACAGAAGAGCTAAAAATATGAATAATATGAAAAGATTTGGGAGAGTAATTTTTTCCTTAGTTTTAACTTCACTTTTAATAAATAAAAAACCAAAAACTGCACATAAAACTAAAATAAAAATTTGATTAAAAAATGAGCTAAAAAAGATAAGTAAAATAGATGCAAAAAAGAAGATAGATATTGTAATTTTATCTTTACAAAAGCTTTTAAACATACTAATTGTTGCATCAAGTACAATTACAACGGCAAAAAGTTTTAATGCATAAATAATAGAATTTATATATGCACTATCATCTTGAAATATTCCAAAGTACCAAATAAGATATAAAAATATAAAAGATGGAAGAGTAAAAGCTATAAAAGCTAAAATTGCTCCAACTATTCCGCCTCTTTTTAATCCTATTGTAAATCCAACTTGAGAAGAGCTAGGTCCTGGTAAAAATTGACTAAGAGCTACAATTTTTGTGTAACTCTCATCATCAAGCCATTTTAATCTATCTACAAAAGTTTTCTTAAAGTAAGCTATATGAGCTATTGGTCCACCAAAACTAAAAAGTCCTAATATTAGAAATCTGTAAAAAATATCTATTAAATTTAACATAATTTATTTTGATAAAATTTTTACAATTTCATCAACACTTAGTAATTTTCCAACCGATTTAACTTCACCATCAACTACAAGTGCTGGTGTACTCATAACACCATAGTTCATAATCTCAACTATATCTTCTACTTTTTTAACTTCATGAAATCCACCAATTTGAGCAACTGCTTTTTTTACAGCCTCTTCTAAAGCCTTACATTTTGTACAACCTGTTCCTAAAATCTCTATTTTCATCTTTTATCCTAATAAATAATTAAATAAATAACCAGCTAAAAGTATAGCCAGACCTACTACTGTAAAAAAGATTGCTATTAACTTCAAGCTTAAAATTCTTTTTAAAATCAAAGCTTCTGGAAGACTTAAAGCAACAACTGCCATCATAAATGATAGTGCAGTTCCAATTAACATACCTTTTTGTGTTAAAACCTCTACAAGTGGTAAAATTCCAGCTGCATTTGAATACATAGGAATTCCTATAACAACTGCAACTATTGGTGCATACCAAACATCTCCACCTGCATATTTACTTATAAACTCAGTTGGAATATATCCATGAATAAATGCTCCAATTGCAATACCAACAATTACATATAGATATATTTTTAGAAATATATCCTTTGTATATTCCCACGATTCTTTTAATCTTGAAGATATTAAAGTTCTATCTTCATTTGAATTTCCACAGCAACTATTTATTGGTTTTACCTCTATTAAAACCTCTTTTTCTAAATTTAAAGCTCCTATTATTAATCCTGCTACAATTGCTATTAACAGAGCAAAACCTACATAAAGTAAAGTAATTTTCCAACCAAAAAGTGAAATTAGTAAAGCAATAACAACCGCATCACTAAGTGGTGCTGAAATTAGATATGAAAAAGTAACTCCCAAAGGAATTCTAGCTTGTAAAAAACCTAAAAAAAGTGGAATTGCACTACAAGAACAAAAAGGTGTTAGCATTCCAAAAAATGCTGCAAAAATATGTCCAAAGATTTTATGTTTTCCAACTAAATAATCTCTTATTTTCTCAACAGGAAAATAACTTCGTAAAAATGTAACTAAAAAAATAATTGTAATTAAAAGTATAAATATTTTTATAGTGTCATAAATAAAAAAGTGTAAAGCCTCACCTATGTGGCTTCCTTTTTCTAATCCTAAAATATCAAATACAAATACCGCACTTAAATTAACTAACCAATCAAACATATAATTTATCCTTTAAATTGCTAATAGCACTATAAATAAAACAGGTGGTGTGATAATCAAACCAAATTTGCTGTATTGTGCAAATGAGATTTTTACACCTTTTTTTGCTAAAACATGAAGCCATAATAGAGTTGCAAGACTACCAAATGGTGTCATTTTTGGTCCAAGATTACATCCAACAATATTTGCATAAATCATAGCTTGATTTTGTATATCATTTAAAGCTATATCCATAATCATAATTGTTGGCATATTATTCATAATTGCACTTAAAAATGCTGCTATAAAACCTGTTCCTAAAACTGCAATTGTCTCACCTCTTACACTTAACTCTTTTAAAACAAGCGTTAAATAATCAGTTAATCCTGCATTTTTTAAACCATAAACAACAATATAAAGTCCAATACTAAACCATACAACTTGCCAAGGCGCTTCTTTTATAATTTTCAGAGGTTCAACAGATTTTGAAATAGTTGCAATAATTAAAAATATAGTTGCTCCACCTAATGCAAAGATTGAAATAGGTAAATCATAAGCATCTCCAAAAAAATAGGCACATAAAAGAAATGCTAAAAATACCCATGAAAAATAGAAGAGTTTCATATTTTTTATTACACTTTTTGGCTCTTTTAATAAAGTTATATCAACAGTTTTTGGAATATCTTTTCTCAAAATTAGCCATAAAAAAATTGTAGAAGCTATAACACTTACAATAAATGGAATTATCATATCAAAGAAATATTGTGCAAAACCTATACTAAAATAGTTTGCAGTTACTATATTTGTAAGATTTGAAAATACAAAAGGTAGTGATGCACTATCACTTATAAATCCACCTGCTAGTAAAAAAGCGATAATTGTTTTTAGGTTTAGTTGCAATATTCTCATTTTTGCTAATAATATTGGAGTTAAAATCAAAGCTGCTCCATCATTTGCAAAAAGAGCTGAAACGAACGCTCCAAGCAAAATTGAGTAGATAAACATTTTTATTCCACTACCATTTGAAAACTTTGCCATCTTTAAAGCTGCCCACTCAAAAAAACCAATCTCATCTAAAACTAAAGATAAAATAATAATTCCAATAAATGCTAAAGTTGCATCCCAAACTATATTTGTAACATCCAAAACATCACTAAAAGTTACAACTCCAAATATAAGTGCAATAAAAGCTCCAAAAATAGCACTCGTTCCAATTTGAATATTTTTTGGCTGAACAATTACAAAAGTTAAAGTTATAATAAATATTAAACTAGCAATTAGCATATATCACACTCTTTTTTTAAAATTGGAATGTCAAGTTGTAAATAACTTATCTCTTTTAAAATAGATTCTCTAAAAATATCTAAAGGTGTTCTAATACTATAATAAGCCCATCGACCTTTTCTATCTACTTTTAAAAACCCTGCATCTTTTAAAATTTTAAGATGTCTTGATACCCTTGACTGTATCATTGAAAAAGAGTTTTCAATATCACAAACACAAACTTCACCATGAATGTTTATAAAATTCAGTATCTTAACTCTAGTTTCATCATTTATAGCACCTATTGTTTGTAAAAAATTATCCATATCATCTCTTCTCTTTTAAAGCTTCAACAACTTTTGGAAGTAAAATTTCCTCAATCTCTTTGTATGTAGCTTCAAATGCTTCAAAACCTTTTCCATCTGGATCTTCAAAACCTACATGAATAACTTTTACAGCTTTTGGAAACATTGGACAAGTTTGGGAAGCATGGTCACAAACAGTTACAACTAAATCATACTCATTGTTTATTACTTTATCAATAGTTTTTGAATGATACTCCTCTTTCCAAATTCCTTTATCTTCTAAAAGTTTTTTAGCATTTAAATTTACTCTTCCACTAGCTCTAACTCCTGAACTATCGGCACTAATTCCATCTAATTTTGCATTTATTAAAGCTTCAGCGATAATACTTCTACAAGAGTTTCCTGTACATAAAATTAAAACTTTTTTGCTCATTTTTTATTCCTTTATTTTAAAAAAAGAATATTATCATATTAAATATTATATATCAAGATATATTGATATATAATATTTAATAAAAGAGAAAATAGAAATATCTATCTTCTCTTGCTACTTATTTTTTAAAGTCAGCTACGATTTTTGCTTTTAATTTATCAATTGTAAATCCAAACTCTTCAAAAAGTTTATCAGCTGGTCCACTTGCACCAAATGTATCCATTCCAAATACAACATCTGCAAATTTATAATACTCTAAAGCTCTTGAGGCTTCAACAGCATAAACTCTTGTTTTTGGATCAATAATTTTATTAATATAATCTTCACTTTGCTCTAAAAGTAAATCAAAACAAGGAACAGAAACTATATTTGCAACTATTCCCTCTTTCTCAAGCGCACAAGCTGTTTGAAGAGCAAGCATTACTTCACTTCCACTTGCCATTATTGTAATATTTGCATTTTCTCTTTGTTTTAATAAATATCCACCATTGCAAACATCTCCATAGGCTTTTTCATCTTTTAAAACTCTTAAACCTTGTCTTGAACAAACAAATGCTGTTGGAGCTTTCATTTTAAGTGCTACTTTCCAAGACTCTACATTTTCAGTTGCATCTGCTGGTCTGAATGTATAGAAATTTGGTAACGCTCTAAATTGTCCTAAATGTTCAATTGGTTGATGAGTTGGTCCATCTTCTCCAACACCAATAGAATCATGTGTCCAAATAAAATGGTGTGGAATTGAAGCCAGTGCTGCTATTCTTGCGCTTGGTTTTAAATAATCACTAAATACAAAGAATGTTGCACTATAAACTCTAAACAATCCATACAGATTCATTGCATTTGTAATAGCTGCCATAGCGTGTTCTTTTATTCCAAAATGAATATTTTTTCCATTTGGAAAATCACCCATTCCTTTTAATTCAGTTTTATTTGATGGAGCTAAATCTGCACTTCCACCTAAAAATCCTGGAATTGCACTTGCAATTGCATTTAAAATCTTATGATTTGAATCTCTTGTAGCAACACTTGAATCTGCTTCAAAAGTAGGATAAACAATTTTTGAAAAATCTGGATTTCTTAGTTCTTCAATTTTTTGTTTAATCTCTTTACTTAAAGCTTCACTCCACTCATTTTGAGCTGTACTTCCAACTATTAATTTATCAAAAGCACCTTTTACATCAGCAGCTACAAAGAACTCATCATCAGGATTAAATCCAGCTTTTATTTTTGCTTGTTTAATCTCATCAGCACCTAAAGGAGCTCCATGAGAATGGTGACTTCCCTCAAGAGTAACAGCCCCTTTTGCAATAACCGTTTTTGCAATAATCAAAACTGGCTGTGTTGAAGATTTTGCAGATATTAAAGCCTTATCAATTTGATCAAAATTATGTCCATCAATCTCTATTACTTCAAAATCAATAGCTTGAAATCTTTTTTTAACATTTTCACTCCAAGCAATACTTGTATCACCCTCAATTGTTATTGAATTACTATCATAAATTATTACAAGATTATCTAGTTTTAAATGCCCTGCAGTTGCAGTTGCCTCATAAGAGATTCCCTCTTGTAAATCTCCATCTCCACATAAACAGTAAACTTTATGATTTATTACATCTTTTCCCAATAAATTTTGAGCATATTTTCCTGCCATTGCAAAACCAACAGCATTTGCAATTCCTTGTCCAAGTGGTCCAGTTGTAATTTCAATTCCATGAGTATGTCCATATTCAGGATGCCCAGGAGTTTTTGAATTAAGTTGTCTAAAATTTTTTAAGTCATTTATTGATACATCAAATCCCCAAAGATGAAGCAAAGAGTAAACAAGTCCTGTTGCATGACCACCTGAAAATACTAATCTATCTCTATTTATCCACTTTTCATCTGCTGGATTTATATTTAAATGTTTACTTAAAACCGTTGCAATATCAGCCATTCCCATAGGAGCTCCAGGGTGTCCTGAATTTGCTCTTTGTACCATATCAGCAGCTAAAAATCTAATAGTATCTGCTTGTTTTTGTAATAGTTGTTTTGACATAATTATCCTATATTCTAATGTTTTTTTGAAATTTTAAACGATTATATCTAAACTATGTTTAAGATATTTTCTCTAATTTTTTTTAAGAATTTGTAAATTTAAGCAAAAATGTTGATATAATTTAAAATTCTTGTTAAAAAAGAGAGTTTATATGAAATTTTTAATTTATACCATTTTACTTTCTACAACACTATTCTCAAATAATATCATTCTTACTCAAGAAGAGGAAGATTTTATAAAAGATAAAACTTTTAAAATTTCTATCACTACAAATTGGGAACCTTTTAGTTTTAAAGAGAAATCAGATGAACCTATGGGAATATCTTATGAGTATTGGAAACTAATTGTTGAAAAATTAAATCTTAAAACCCAAAATATATTTTTTACAAATTTTAATAAACAATTATTTAGTATCAAACAAAAAGAGAGTGATATAATTTTTAGTGCTGGAGAGACTTCACAAAGAAAAGATTATGCTCTTTTTTCAAATAAATATTTAACTTTTCCAATATCTATTGTTACAAAAAAAGATGAAAATTTTATAGAAAATATTGATGAAATAATTGATAGAAAAATTGCAGTAGGAAATAATTTTACAGCTCATAATCTTCTAAAAGAGAAATATCCAAACCTTAGTTTAACTCCAGTAGCTAGTGTAAAAGAGGGCTTAGAACTAGTTTCAAAAGATAAAGTTTTTGCATTTATTGATATAAAACCTGTATTAAACTTCAATATAGCTAAATATAGTTTTAAAGATTTAAAAATAACTGGTAATAGTGGTTTAGATTATGAGCTTAAATTTATGATAAGAGATGATTATGAAATTTTAATTCCAATTTTAAATAAAGCAATAGATAATATAGATGAATCTTCTGTGCTAGATATTGTAAATAGATGGAATAATGTACAATTTCAAACTAATTTTGACTATACAATTATTTGGTTACTTTTAGCTGCTATATTTTTAATTACTTTTGCATTTTTATATAGAAACTATATTTTAAAAAATTTAAATAACAAACTAAAAAATTTGGTTAATGAAAAAACAAAATCTCTTCATGAAATAAATAAAAATCTTGAAACTCTTGTTGAAAAAAAGAGTAGAGATTTAATTGAAAAAGAGAATCTTTTAAATCATCAAGCAAAAATGGCAGCGATGGGCGAAATGCTTGAAAATATTGCTCATCAATGGAGACAACCACTATCTGTAATCTCAACAATGGCAACCTCTTTAAAATTAAAACAAGAGATGAAAATTTTAGAAGATAAAGAGTTTTTTCAATCATTAGATATTATAAATAATGCTTCTCAACACCTTTCAAATACAATAGATGATTTTAGGAATTTTTTCTCATCTGAAAAAGAGATTAATAAGTTTTTAATATCAAATACAATAAAAAAATCAATTTTGCTTTTAAAAAGTAGCATAGATAAACACAATATAACTATAGTAGAAGATATTGAAGATAGTGAATTACTAAGTTATGAGAGTGAATTGATGCAAGTAATCTTAAATATAATTTCAAATTCAATTGATATTTTAAAAGATAAAAATATAGATTCAAGATATATATATTTTAAAACTAAGATTTTAAATAATAATCTTATTATTACAATTTCTGATAGCGGTGGTGGAATAGATAAAAAGATTTTAAATAGAGTTTTTGAACCATACTTTACAACAAAACACAAGAGCCAAGGAACGGGAATTGGTCTTTATATGTCGCTACAAATTGTTACAAAACATCTACATGGAAAATTATCCGTAAAAAATAGTAGTTTCTTACAAAATGGTGTTGAATACTTTGGTGCAGAGTTCTCTATAAATATACCAATATCTATTGATAAGTAGGTTTGTTAAATATTTTATCTTGATTTAGTTATAATATAAAACTTTATTTTAAGGGGAATTTATGTCTGTAAAAAGTAGATTAATATCTTTATCATTAGTGTTTATTTTATCACTATTGACGATTTCAACTGTTTCATATTTTAACTCAAAAAGTACATCTAGTGATTTAGTAAATATTTCAGATGAAAGAATACCTATTCTTCTAGCAATTACCGATTTAGATACTTTAAGATACAAAATAAGAGCTGTGACTCAAGAGTTATTTTCGGTTAATGTTGATGAAAACTACAAAAAAAATCTTCAAGATATTAAAGAATATAGAGATTCAACTTGGGAACAAATTGATAAAAATTGGAAATTCTTTGCAAGCACACCAAGACAAACTGAGGCTGGTAAAAAGGCTTTTAATACTTTAGAAGCTACATTTAATGAGTGGAAAAAATCACATCAACCAATTGATGATAATCTAAAAAAATTAATCAACAATCAAGATGAGAGTAAAATAGAATCTTTGATGTTAAGCTATGAAGATAGTGTAAATAATATGATTCCAGTTTCTGTTAATTTTGGAAAGCTTTTAGATGAGCAAAAAACAAGAACTATAAATTATTCAACTAATATGGTTAAAAATTCAGTATCATCTTCAAGCAAAGCTTTAACAATTATCGTTATTCTTGCAATTATTGTTATGGCTATTAGTTTGGCATTTACATTAGTAACTATAAACTTTATTATAAAATCTTTAAGTAGTGTTAGAGATGGAATTTTAGATTTTTTTGCTTTCTTAAATGAAGAGAGCAAAAGCGCTACACTAATTGATTTAAAAAATAGTGATGAATTTGGTGAGATTGCAAAAGTAATTAATCACAATATTATAAAAACTGAAAACTCTATAAAAAAAGATGATGAGTTTATTAATGCAACAGAAAATTTCGTAAAAGAGCTTTCAAGCGGAAATATGCTTGCAAAAATTGAAAAAGAGCCTGATACATCAAATTTAAAAGCTTTAAAAACACTTCTTTTAGAACTTCAATATTATTTAGAACATACAATTGCAAGAGATATAAATATGCTTCTTAAAGTTATAGATAGCTTTAAAAAATATGATTTTACTGCAAGATTTCCAAACCCTTATGCAAAAATTGCTGTCGCTATGAATGAACTTGGAGATGAAATTTCTGCTTTACTAAGACAATCTTACTCTACAGGTTTAAATCTTGAGCTTGCTTCAAATGAACTTCTTAACAATGTTGAAGTTTTAAATCAAAGTTCAAATGCCGCTGCTGCTTCTTTAGAAGAGACAGCAGCTGCTCTTGAAGAGATTACTTCAACTGTAATTAGCAATGCAAACAATGTTGAACTTATGTCTAAATTTTCAAATGAAGTTAGTAACTCAGCTAAAAAAGGTCAAGCTTTAGCAAATCAAACAACAACTGCAATGGATGAGATAAATAGCCAAGTAAATAAAATTAATGAAGCAATTTCAGTGATTGATAATATTGCATTCCAAACAAATATTTTATCTCTTAATGCAGCTGTTGAAGCAGCAACTGCTGGTGAAGCTGGAAAAGGTTTTGCTGTTGTTGCTCAAGAGGTGCGAAACCTAGCAAGTAGAAGTGCAGAAGCAGCTAGAGAGATTAAACTAATAGTTGAAAATGCAACTTTAAAAGCAAATGAGGGTAAAAATATCAGCTTTGAAATGATTGAAGGATATACAGAATTACTTGAAAATATTGATAAACAGACTCAAACTATAAATGAAATTGCATTAGCAAGTAAAGAGCAAGAAGCTGGTATTACTCAGATAAATGATGCTGTAACAGGTCTTGATCAACAAACTCAAAATAATGCAAGTATTGCTGCTCATACTAAATCAATTGCAACAAATGCTGATATGGTTGCTAAAAAAATTGTATCTGACTCAAAAAGTAAAGAGTTTATTGGAAAGCAAGAGATTGAAAACGAGTATAAAAAATCTAATGTAAAGATTGAAAAATCTGAAAATAAAAAATCTGAAAATAAAAATGAATCTATTAAAAAAACAGAAGAAAAAAAAGATGAGAAAGAGCTTCCTAAAAAAGATATCAAACTAAAAGAGATAAAACCTTCTAAATCTAGTGATGATGAATGGGAAAGTTTCTAATATAACTAGAGAAGCTTTCTCTAGTTGTAAAATAACGTAAACATATGCCTCAAAACTTACTATATGAAATAAATTCAAACCATCTAAAAAATATTGATATATTAAATCAAATATATGAAAACGAAGAAGACAACTACTATGTAAGTTTAGATTTTTCAAAAGAGTTTTATATTTTACAAGCTAGGGCTGGATTTATTTCTACTTCAATAAAATTAAACAATATATTTTATCTATTATGTGAAATTCAATTTGAATATGCCATTTTAGATTTTAAAAATCTTCATATTAGTAAGAAAGTAAAATCTCTTATAAAAAAAGATGATTTTATTTTTAGAGTAAATCATAATATTGAACTCTTTTTTAAACAATTAAATTTATACCACAAAAATAATTGGCTTATAGATAAATATGAGAAATTAATAAAAGATATCTTTTATAATTACAAAAGTGATGATTTTAAGATTTTAACCTTTGAAGTTTATGATAAAAATGATAATTTAATATCAGCAGAGATTGGATATAAAATAGAAAAGATATATACATCTTTAAGTGGATTTTGTTCAAAAGATAAAAAATACAACAACTATGGAAAACTTCAATTAACTCTTACAGCAAATTATTTACAAAATAATAAATTTCTATTTTGGAACTTAGGACATCCATATATGAACTATAAGTTTGATTTAGGTGCCACCCTTTTAACTCGTAAAGAGTTTTTAAAAAGATGGCTTAGTAGCTTACTATAAGTTATTCACCATAAACAGTAACACACTGCTTAAAGTTATCTCTAGTTGATGAAAAAAGTCCACTTTGCTCTGTGTATTCACTATGAATATCAACATGTTTTACTTTTGATATTCCACCATTTTTTGCAGCTTCAGCAACAGAGTTGCTTCCAACATAACCTTTTCCAATAACAAACTCTTTACAAATAGTAGCTTTTTTATAGCTATCAAGCTTTGAATAATCTGTATTTGTTCCATCATACTTCATTAAAGACGATGTATCTTCACTTTTTACCTTAATTGTGCTACAAGCTGTAAAAAAAGTAGCAATAAGAACTGTTGATGCTAATAATATTTTTTTCATATTTTCTCCTTTATTTTAATCGTAATTATAACAAAAATTTATGAAATAATTGCTAAAACTGCACCCTCTTCTACAGCCTTATTTGCTTCTGTTAAAATTTTTGAAACTGTTCCTGATACAGGCGCAACAACATCAATTTCCATTTTCATAGCTTCAAGAATCATAATTTGTTGATCTTTTTCAACTCTATCACCCTCTTTAACAAGAATCTTCCAAACATTACCATTTACAGGAGCTGTTGCTTCAGTTCCAGAGTAATTTACTTTTGGTGCTGTTGTTTGAACAGGTGCTTGGTTAATTGGTGTTTGAACAACTTGTTGAACTGGAGCTGCTACTTGAATATTTTGAACATCTCCTTCAAAAACCGATACATTAAATCTTTGACCATCTACAACTACTGTATAATTTCCATTTGCCATTTTTTCTCCTATATTTATCTATTTATTTGTGTGATGTTTTATAGCTGCCATAATTGCCGCTACTTTTTTTAAATCAATTTGAGCATTTTGTGATATAACATTGTTATAAACAATATTTTGAGGAACAATCTGCTCATTTTTTGGAAAAAACTCAACAAAAGTCACACCTCTTGCTTTTAGTAAAAATCCAACAATTAATAAAATAGTAGATACTACTCCCATAACTATAAAAAAGTTTGCTAATAAAGTTTGCAAATTTCTCCTTTTTCCTTTTTTGATTTGATATTCTATGAAAAATAAATAAAATCTTCTTCTTTTTAAGTGCTTTATAAATTGTTGTATAGTGCTAAATTTATATATATTTTGCTATCATATCATTATGAAAAAAGAGACTTTAGAAAAAAGAACAAATATTGCAAACGATATTATGTATTATATCTATACACATATAGATACAAATATTGATATTGAAGAGTTAAGTATTGATTTGGGAATTAGTAAATTTCATATGCATAGAGTTTTTAAAGAGATTTTTGGAAGAAATATTTATGAAAGTATAAAATCAATTAGACTTCAAAAAGCTTCAAATTTACTGTTAACAAATAAATACTCAACAATTTCTAGTATTGTAAACTCATGTGGTTATTCATCACAATCATCTTTTATTAAAATATTTAAAGAGAGATTTGGAATGAGTCCAAAAGAGTGGAAAAATGGTGGTTATAAAGAGTATTCAAATAATATTATCAACCAATCAAAATTTTCATTAAAATCTAAAACTAACTTTGACTCAATAGTTCCAACTATTGTTAAAAATCCAGCTATTGAGAGTTATTATATTAGAAATAGAGGTTATGATAAGAATATTGAATTAACTTGGCAAAAGTTAGAGACTTGGCTTTTAACAAACAATATAAAACAGTATAAAAAAGCATCCTTATTTCATGATAATCCTACAATCACTCCACTTGAAGAGTGTCAATATATTGCTTGCATAATTGTTGAAGATGATTGTGATGTTAAAAGTGACAGAATTCCAAAATTTAATATTGCAGAGGGTGTTTATGCAAGATTTGATTTAAAATGCAAAAATGAAGATTTATTACCTTTTATTCAATGGGTTTATCATGAATGGTTACCAAAAAGTGAATATGAAACTACTACAAAACCATCTTATGCAATATATGAAAATCTTGATTTTGTAAATGATAATTTGGAGTTTAGTTTTTTTGTTTCAATTGATTTTTAGTGATTTTAAAAGTGGAGCGGGAGACGAGACTCGAACTCGCGACAGTCTGCTTGGAAGGCAGAAGCTCTAGCCAACTGAGCTACTCCCGCAACAATAAAAGAATCTAAAATATAATTTTAGATGGTGCGGATGGAGAGACTCGAACTCTCACACCGTGAGGCACCAGATCCTAAGTCTGGCGTGTATACCAATTTCACCACATCCGCATAAAATAAATTTAAAATTTAGTTGGTATTCTAAACCAAAATGGTACTCCCAGTACGATTCGAACGTACGGCCTACGCCTTAGAAGGGCGTTGCTCTATCCAGCTGAGCTATGGAAGCATTTAATACTAATTGAAAAATGGGGTAGATAATGGGGCTCGAACCCACGACCCTCGGAACCACAACCCGATGCTCTAACCAACTGAGCTATACCTACCATAAATTTTAAGTCCTAATGGTCGGGGCGAGAGGATTCGAACCTCCGGCCCCCTGGTCCCAAACCAGGTGCGCTAACCAGACTGCGCTACGCCCCGATAAACACATTTAATTCAAAAAGTGGACGGAATTATATTATATAAAAAACTTTTTGTCAAGTACTTTTTGAATATTTTTTGTTTTTTTTCCTAAAATGTGTTTTTTTCTATAAATTTTTTGTAATTTTCACTAATGTTTGTTATTTCAAGCTCAATTATTTGTGGGACTTCATAACTATGTAGTTCTAAGATTCTATCTTTTACTTGTGAAAATAAACTTTTTTTTGTTTTTATACTTAGAAGAATCTCTTTATCTTCACAAAGCTTATTATTCCAAAAATAGATTGATTTAATCTTTTGCATCTGTACACAAGCAGCTAGTTTATCTTTTATTAAACTTTTTGATATATTTTCAGCCTCTTTTTTATCTTTACAGGTTGTTTTAACAATTGTAATATTCATAATATCTTAACTCCTTCTATTATATCTCTAGGAGTCATAGAGTAGCTTCTTTTTTTATAACGTTTTGCTGATAGTGTATGGGCTAAACTTCCACTAATTGTTGCATCTAAACTACTATAACCTTGTGCTAAAAGTGAAGCTATAAGTCCACTTAAAACATCTCCACTTCCACCCTTACTTAATTTTGAACTCCCAAATATATTTACAAAAATATTATTATTTTTTGCAACAATAACATTTGCACCTTTTAACAAAATTGTAACTTTTGGATATTTTTGAGTAAATTTTTCAACATAAAAAAATCTTCTTTTTTGAAGATCTTCTACACTTATATCTGCTAAATTTGTAAGTTTTAACAAAGATATAAACTCTTTTGGATGTGGAGTTAAAACACAATCTTGCTCTAAAAATTGAAGCACTTTTTTATTATAAAAAATATCTGCATCTAAAAGTTTTGGTAATTTTAAAGCAACTATTTTATCTAATAAACTATCTTCAATAAAACCTAAACCCATTCCAAATGCTATTGCTGTGCAATTTTTGCTAAAATCTTTGCTTTGCATTAAAAAACTTGGTGTTAAAATTTTATTTTTTCTAATCACAGTTACAAGACCAACCCCAAAAGCAAAAGCAGCCTCTGAAGAGATTATAGAAGCACCCTCTTTTTCGCCACAAATTATGTTTAAATGCCCAAAACTACCCTTATTTGAATTTTTAGACTCTCTATTTGGAAGTTTTATATCACTTTTTGAAAGAAGATATTTATTACTAGAAGTTTGAAAAAAATCACTATGAATTCCTAAATTAGCAACTTTTATTTTTCCAACAAAATCTTTTACTAAATCGCCAAATAGTGAAGTTTTATATGCACCCATTGTAATAGTTACATTAGCTTTAAAGCATATCTCTTTAATTAAACCATCTTTATTAATTCCACTTGGAATATCACATGCTATTTTGTAAGCATCTAATTTATTCATCTCTTTTAATAAAGTTTTTGCCTCAAAAGATATATCTTTATTTAATCCTGTTCCAAAAATTGCATCAACTAAGATATCACACTTTTCTAATTTTGTAACAAATTCAACACCTATGGCTTTTGCTCTTTTTTCTTGAATTTTTGCCATAGGTGATTTTGCTTTTATATGTTGTAAAACTTTTACTTTGTAGCTATTTTGTAGTAATCTTGCCAATGCTAAACCATCAGCTCCATTGTTTCCGCCGCCACAAACAATTAAAACAGATTTATCTTTTTTAAAATTTTTTTTAATAAAATTAAATATTGATAAGGCTGCATTCTCCATTAAAATATCTTCGCTTAGAAAATATTTTTCAACAGCTCTTTTATCTAAACTTTGCACCTCATCAAATATTTTTTTCATATTTAACCTTTAGTTTTTAAATTTCCATCCATTATCAACTAAAATTACTCTTATTTTATCTTTTAAATCACCTTGAATCTCAATAGTTTCACCTTTTATAGATCCACCACAAGCAAGATTAGTTTTTAAAAGTTTTAAAATCTCTTTTATTCTCTCATCTTCAATTTGAAATTTTCCAACAGTTGTTACAGGTTTTCCATTTCTTTTCTCAAATCCAAAAACTAATTGATGTTGTACCTTTGGTAAAATAGTTTTTGAACTCTTTTTTGAAACTTTTTTATCCTCTTTTTTTGTATCTAAAACATTTCCCTCTAGTTTTGCACCTAAACCAAAAGTTAATTTTTCAACAATACCCATTTTAATACTCCTTAACTCTTGTTTGAACATCAAGATTATCTATAGATGTAAAATCTTGTTGTTTAAATTGCTCAACTGCAACTCTTCCAATCATCGCTGCATTATCAGAGCAATATTTTAAAGGACTTAAATATAAATTTGTATCATATTTTTCACAAAGCTTCTCTATTTCGCTTCTTAAAAACAAATTTGCACTAGCCCCACCAACAATAGCAAAATTTTTTATACTCTTTTGCTTAAATAGTTTTCTTAATTTCTGTATTATATGTTCAACTGCAGTTTTTTGAAAACTAGCACTTATATCATATTTATCTTGCTGTGTTAAAGTGGTGCGTTCAAGATTCTCTATTTGTAATCTAACTGCATTTTTTAGTCCTGAGTAACTAAACTCTATTTTAGGACTTTGAGAAAGTGGAATTGGAAAATCAAATCTATTCATATCTCCTTTTAAAGAGTACTCTTGAACAATAGGTCCTCCTGGATAACCAAGATTTAGCATTTTTGAAACCTTATCAAAACTCTCTCCAAAACTATCATCAAGTGTTCTTGCTAACAGACTCATTTGTGTCAAACTTTGTGCTTCAACAATTTGAGTATGCCCACCTGAAACTAAAAGTACAGTTATTGGGAAAATAGCATCTTTTTCTATAAAAAGTGAATAGATATGCCCTTTTAAATGATTAACTGCAATAATTGGTATATTTAAAGCAATACTTATTGCTTTTGCCATAGCAACACCCTCTGTTAAAGTTACACTTAATCCTGGTGCATTTGTAACTGCAACTGCTTTTAAATCTTTAAAATACTCTTTACACTCTTCAAGTATTTTTGGCAAAGCCTCAATATGAAGTCTTGCTGCTAGTTCTGGAACAACTCCTCCATAGATGCTATGTTGTAACTCTTGAGAAATCTTTTTGTGAAAAACTAACTCTAGCGTATCAATTTTTGTAATTGAAATTGAGCTGTCATCACAAGATGATTCAATAGCTAAAATCATAGATTTTCCTCACACTGCTCAACTCTTTTTATCCAATCTAGTGCACAATCAAGCTTTCCGAAACCAGAACTTGAATTTATATGTCCAGCATCTTCCATAATTTTCATACCAACATTTAACTTACTTTGTAGCTCTATAGCCTCTTCCAAACTCATATATGGATCATTTGTAGATGCTGCTATTATAATCTCTTTTGCTTTTAATTCTTTAGCAATTGGATATGGAAAAAAACTTTTTGCCTCTTCTAAAGGTTTATTTCTAACAGGAGCAACTAACATTAACTTATCAAGCTTAATATCAAGTTCATCGCAAGTGTGAAACCATAAAATATTTGCCAAAGAGTGACAAACTACAATATTTGGTTTGAAGTGGTTAATCTCCTCTTTTAAAAAGTTTTTCCACTCATTTAAAGATGGGCTATTTTTATTTGGTAACTCTGGAAAAGATACTATATATCTCTCTTTTATTAAATCACTTGCTAAGTGTGCTTGCCAATGAGGAAAATCACTTCCACTAAGTCCATGTAATATTAAAACTCTTTTACTCATCTTTAGCTCCATACTCTTTTATTTCAAATTTTGCTCTTTTTAAACTATCTTCAATACTCTTATCAAAATACTCTATAGAAAATTTATAATCTTTTTTAAAAACAAGAGCTACAAACTCTTTACTACTCTCTACTTTTTCTTTATCACTAGAAGAGTGTTTTTTCCAATCTTCTAATTTATTTTCATAAATAGTTATAATATTTTTTTCAAATCTATTTCTTGAATAGATTAAATAAATTGTTAAACCTATTAAAAATCCAAATGGTATTAGTAAATCAAGACTCATAATAACTTCTAACCTCTTTATCAATTAAAAAAACATCATCAATATTTGAAGCTTTTAAATTTGAAAATCTATTAACTGCATCCAAACTAATTTTAGAAATATCTAAAAAACCAATTTTATTACTTAAAAATTTTGATACAGCAACTTCATTTGCTGCATTTAAAATAACTCCTAAATCAAGATTATTTAATACATCATTTTTAATTTTCCAAATTGGGTATCTACTCTCTTCTATCTTTTTAAACTCTAAATTAGATATCTCCAAAAGATTTACAGGTTCTAATATTTCACTATCTATTTTTCCTAAAATTGCATAAGCAATTGGTAGTTGCATAGAAGCATTTGCAAGATGTGCTGTTGTGCTTCCATCTTTGAAATTTATAAATGCATGAACTAAAGATTTTGGCTCAATAACAGCATCAATTTTTTTTGTATTAAATAGCCAAGCAGCTTCTATTAGCTCAAACATCTTATTTGTCATAGTTGCACTATCTATAGTTATTTTATTCCCCATATTCCAATTTGGATGGTTAAGTGCCTCTTTTACTGTTACATTTTTTAACTTTTCAAGTGAATAATCTCTAAATGAACCTCCACTTGCAGTTATAGTCATTGAATCAATTTTTTTATCTTGAAGCAAATACCAAAGCCCAAAATGCTCACTATCAATTGCACTTAAATTTTTTTGATCAATAAATTTTCCAGCAACAACCAAGGACTCTTTATTTGCCAAAGCTAATTTTTTGCCACACTCTATTGTTTTTAAACTTGGTTTTAATCCTAAAAATCCAACCAAAGCATTTACAACAATATTTGAACTACTCTCTTCTATCGCTTCTAAAATTGCATCTTCTCCAAAATATACATTATGATGATTTACTCTATGTAAATCATCTTTTGAAGAGATAACTACTCTTTTTGGATTAAACTCTTTTATTTGAATATTTAGTAAATCAATATTTTTTCCAGCAACTAAAACCTCAACATCCAAATTAAATCTTTTAGCAACTTTTAATGTATTTACTCCTATGGATCCTGTGCTTCCAAGAATAATCAAATAATTATCCTTAACATAACAAGCATTACAACCGCTCCAAACAGATATCCATCAACTCTATCTAAAACTCCACCATGACCTGGGAAAATATTTCCACTATCTTTTACCTCAGCAGCTCTTTTTAAATAACTTTCAAACAGATCTCCAAATACTGAAGATAAAGATACAACAGCTGAAACTAAAACTGCTCCAAAAAATGAGATATCACTTATAGAAGTTAGTGTTCCTAAAACAATTGCAAAAGCCATACCACCAAAAACACCCTCTAAAGTCTTATTTGGACTTGTTTCAGAAAATGGAGTTTTTCCAAAAGTTTTTCCTACAAAATATGCTCCAATATCAGTTGCAGCAACTATAACTAAAAGCCAGAATAGAACCATTACACCAAATTCGCTATAAAGTGTCATTAAAAATACAAAAGAGGCTGTTGGATAAAGAAGTGGTAGAATCATCTTTTTATCAAGCTTTCTTTTATAAGCAATTTGAGAGGCATATCCAATAGCAACAATAAATATTAAATCAATTGGTGATGGATAAAAATATATTGCTATCCAAAGAAGTAAAACATAAATATAGATACTTTTATTTTCAAGTTTATATAAGTTTTTAGCCTCACTTACTGCAATCATTAGTAAAGTTCCAAAAAATAACCAAAATAGAAAATATGAGTCTATAATTCCTATAAATAGTACAAAAATTGTTAAAACTATTCCAGTTTTAACCCTAGTTGATAAATTTCCAATAATTTCTAACATAGCAGACTAACCTTATATTTTAAAATGCTAATATGATACTAAAAATAAGCTTTAACTTCTTAATCAAATTTTCACAACAACTGTACTATAAGGATTATAAAGTACATTCGCACCATGCTGTATTTTTACATTTCTTCTTTGAGTAAAATCTACTTCAAAAACACCACCACCATCTGAACTAAATTTTGCACAAAGTGTTGCCGCTTTTTCAATAACAATTTGTGGCAACTCTTTTTTACTATTTTGAACAATCACATGACAAGATGGTCTATCTTTTAGATGAAACCAAAAATCACTAGCTTTTGAGTTTTCAAGAAGATAGATATTCTCTCTTTCATTACTTCCAAGCATTATTTTAAAACCTTCAAAAAAGAAACTCTCATAATTTTTCTCTTTTTTAGTTTTTGTCTGATTTTTCTCTTTTTTTGGATATAAAAATTCACACTCATCAATACTCTTTGCAAGATTCAAATTTTGATGTAATCTTTTTAAAAACTCTAGTTTCTCTTTTATATTTTGCTCTTCAATAACAATATTTTGACTTTTTTGTTTTAATCTTTTTGCTTTTTTAAATAACTCATTTGTATATTTTGAAGGATTATTTATGCTACTTAAATCTATTTCTACACTATTTTCTTCAAAATCTTTTAAAATAACGCTTTTTTGATATGGTGAAATATTGTGAAGGTTTGCTAAAAGTAAGTTCGCTTTATTATATAAATTTGTTGATTCGAGCTCCAACTCCTCTTTTTTTGGTAGAGATTTTAGAAGATTTTGTAATTTTTTTATATTTTTTAATACTAAATCAATTTTCTGTTTTTTTACTACTTGTAGATTATTTTGCTCTTTTTGCTCATAAATAGTATATAAATACTCTTCAATATCATCTATATTTTCACTTTTTGCTACAAAATCTTTTTTTGGAATCTCTTCTAGTTTCACTCCAACTTTTACAACTCTAAAAGATGACTCTTCATCAATATGCCTTAAAGCTTCCAAAACAACTCTATTTTCATCTAAAATTATAATATTTGTATATTTTCCAGTAAATTCCAATTGCAATATAGAGATCTGTTTTTTATATGAACTGCTTGAATTTACAGCTATATTTATAATTTTATCATCGTTATAAAGTTCAATTTTCTCAATTTTTGAGTTATTAAATCTTTTTTGCAAAACAACATCAAAAGGGGCATTAAAATCTTTTTTTGATGAAATTAGCTCTTTTGTCTTATAAATTAAGCTATTATTTTTTGATAAATCAAAATATATAATATTTTTATTATTAAATTCAATTATAATAGTATTATTCTCAACTCTTCTTATGTTCTTTATATTTTGGGCATTTACTCTTAAATACTCTACAAAAAGTTTTAGTAAAAAATATCTCATTTATATCCATTCATTTTCAATTTTATCTATATTTTAGAAGATTTTTATATCTAATAGATATAATTGTAGCTAAATTTTATTTAGGAGAATAGTATGAAAATATTAAATATATTTATGGCTTCAATTTTAGCTTTAAGTTTAACAGCAACTGCATCTTTTGCAGATTCAGCAAGAGGTCAAAAAGCTTTTATTAAGTTTTTAAAAGAGCCTTGTGGAATGGATGGTGCAAAATTTGCATTAAAACATACTCAAGATGAGTGGAAACAGATAAAAGCTGATGGAAAAGCAGAAGAGGAGATTAAAAAAATTTGCCCAAACTATGAGATGGGAAGTGTAAAACCAAATCTTATAAATAGTATTATGGATTTCTCTATAGAGTTTGCAAGTGATTCAGGAAATGTTCCTTCTTGCTAAATTTCAATTAAGTATAAAGGATTAACTCCTTTATACCACAAAATTATCAAATTTTAAAATAGTATCTTCAGCTAAATCAATCATCTTTATATTAATGTTTCTATACTCAAGATTATCAATATTTATTAAAAACTTATCATAAATATTTGCATATGGATAGAGAATAAAAAATATATACTCCTTACTTCGACTCTCTTTATTTAACTCATTAAACCAAAGAGCTAAAAATGAAAAATAGAGCATTGAAGGATTAAATTTCTCATTTGCTTTTAATCTATTTGAAACTTGTTTATTTAGATAATTATATGCTTTAAATATTGCTTTGATTCTAAAATTACTCTGATTTTGTATATAATAACTACTTGGCTTTAAAACAGAATTTAACTCTTTATAGATATTTTCATTTATATTTAAAAACTCTTCTTCTAGCTCTTTATTAATACCAAAATCAAATTTAACATCTTTATATGAATCAATTAAGTCTCTACAAAATAGTAAAAGTGCTTCTGTTTTTATCTTTGAAATGTTTATAATCATAAGAAATTGTAACTTATTTTTATTAAATATCTATATATATTATAAGATTAAGTTTTTTTAAGATAAAATAATTGCATTTTAATAAAAACAGAAAGAAGGAAATCATTGGAACAAATTGGTTTATTAAAAGATGGTCAAATATATGACCTTCAGACTGCTGAAGCTTTAAGTATCACTGGTGATATTATTAAAGCAGATGACTCAAAAGAGTCATTAGAGATTTTAAGACACTCAACTGCTCACCTTATGGCTCAAGCTATTAAGGAGTTATATCCAGAAGCTAAATTTTTTGTTGGTCCTGTTGTAAATGAAGGTTTTTACTATGATTTTAAAGTTAATAGTAAAATTTCAGATGAGGATTTACCTGCAATCGAAAAGAAAATGAAAGAGCTTGCAGATAGAAAACTTCCTATTACAAGACATGAGACTACAAAAGAGGAGTTTTATGAAAAATTCAAAGATGATGAATTAAAACAAGCTGTTTTAAAAAATATCAAAGATAATACCTTAACTATTTATAAACAAGGTGATTTTGAAGATTTATGTAGAGGTCCTCACTTACCAAATACAAGAATGATTAGAAGTTTTAAACTTACACGAGTTGCAGGTGCTTATCTTGGTGGAGATGAGAAAAATGAGATGATTACAAGAATTTATGGTATCTCATTTTTTGATAAAAAAGCTCTAAATGACTATGTAACTATGATTGAAGAAGCTAAAAAAAGAGATCATAGAAAACTTGGAACTGAGCTTGGATTGTTTACTTTTAATGATGATGTTGGAGCTGGTCTTCCATTGTGGCTTCCAAATGGAGCAAGACTTAGAAGTAAATTAGAGCATCTTTTATATAAAGCTCACAGAATAAGAGGTTATGAACCAGTTCGAGGTCCTGAGATATTAAAATCTGAAATGTGGAAAATATCTGGACACTATGCTAACTATAAAGAGAATATGTATTTTACAACTATTGATGAGCAAGAGTATGGAATAAAACCTATGAATTGTGTTGGTCATATTCAGATTTTTAAAAATGATTTAGTTTCGTATAAAGATTTACCACTTAAATTTTTTGAATATGGTGTTGTTCATAGACATGAGATGAGTGGAGCTATGCATGGACTTTTTAGAGTAAGAGAGTTTACTCAAGATGATGCACATATTTTCTGTACACAAACTCAAGTTAAAGATGTAATATTTGAAGTTTTAGAATTTGTTGATTCTCTTTTAAAACTGTTTGACTTTAAATATGAGATTGAAGTCTCTACAAAACCAGAGAAAGCTATTGGTGATGATATTTTCTGGGAAAAAACAACAAAAGCAATTATGGATGCACTTGATGAAAAAAGTATATCTTATGGAATTGATGAAGGGGGAGGAGCATTTTATGGTCCAAAAATCGATATAAAAATTCTTGATGCTATTGGAAGAAAATGGCAATGTGGAACTGTTCAAATTGATATGAATCTACCATCAAGATTTAAAACTGAATTTATAAATGATAAAGGTGAAAAAGAGCAGCCTGTAATGATTCATAGAGCAATTTTAGGTTCTTTTGAAAGGTTTATTGGAATTTTAACTGAACACTGTGCTGGAGAGTTTCCATTTGCAATTGCTCCAACTCAAGTTATATTTGTACCAATTGCAGAGCCTCATGTTGCTTATGCAAAAGAGTTAAAAAAAGAGCTTTTAGAAAATAGTATTGATTCAAGCATTTATGATATGAATGAGAGTCTAAACAAAAGAATTAGAATGGCTGAAAAACAAAAAGTTCCTATGATTGTTGTAATTGGAGATGAAGAAGTTGCAAACAATATGATAGCTTTAAGAGATAGAAGAAAAAGAGAGCAATCAAATATAAGCAAAGATGAGTTTATAAGTAATCTAAATAAAATACTAAAAGGAAGTAAAATTTGAGTAAAGATAGAAGAAAAGACGATGTAATTATGAATGAGGACATCACAGCAAAAGAGCTTAGATGTACAAGTGATAGTGGTGAAAACTATGGAATTATTCCAACTTCACAAGCTCTTTCGCTTGCAGATGAACTTGGACTAGATTTAGTTTTAATAGCTCCAGATGCAACTCCTCCTGTTGCAAAAATCATGGACTATAGCAAATTTAAATATCAACAAGAGAAAAAGAAAAAAGAGGCTAAAAAAAATCAGAAAGTTATTGTTGTTAAAGAGATAAAACTATCTGTTAAAATTGCTGAAAATGATATTAGCTATAAAGTAAAACATGCTAGAGAGTTTTTAGAAGAAGGAAATCATGTTAAATTTAGAGTTTTTCTAAAAGGTAGAGAGATGTCAAATCCTGATGCTGGAGTTGAAGTTTTAAATAAAATTTGGACAATGGTTGAAGATATTGCAGTTATGGACAAAGAGCCAAAACTAGAAGGAAGATACGTAAATCTTCTAGTAACTCCTAAAAAAGACTAAACTATTTCTAAATATAAAAGAGATTTCCTCTCTTTTATATTATTCTATTTTTAAACTTTTATTAATATATTTTTAAGTATAATGCAAAACTTTTTCATTATGAAAATGCAAATTTATATGAAAGGATTTCTTTATGCCAAAGATGAAAAGCGTTAAAGGTGCTGTTAAAAGATTCAAAGTAAAGAAAAATGGAACTATCAAAAGAGGTTCTGCTTTTAGAAGCCACATTTTAACTAAAAAAACTCAAAAAAGAAAAAGAAATTTGAGAGGACCACAAACTGTACATAGTACAAACTTAAATGGTGTTCTTTCAACTTTATGTTTAGCGTAATTACTAAAATTATTTAGTAATTTTGTCCCTCCAATTTATTGGACAAGTTCAGCAAATGCTGACACCTTATTAAAAATAACGGTAAAGAAAGGAAAAATATGCCAAGAGTAAAAACTGGTGTTGTAAGAAGAAGAAGACACAAAAAAGTATTAAAATTAGCAAGAGGTTTTTATAGTGCTAGAAGAAAACACTTTAGAAAAGCTAAAGAGCAATTAGAAAGAAGCCTTGTTTATGCTTATAGAGATAGAAGACAGAAAAAAAGAGATATTAGAAAGCTTTGGATTATAAGAATCAATGCAGCTTGTAGATTAAATGATATTAGCTACTCAAGATTTATAAATGGTCTTAGATTAGCTGGAATTGAACTAGATAGAAAAATTTTAGCAAACTTTGCTATGAATGATTCTGCTGCATTTGCAACTTTAGTTTCTCAAGCTAAAGCAGCTCTTAAATAATAAATTTGCAATAAATAATAAAAAAGGGAGGGTTTTAAAATCCTCCCTTTTTTTATATCTAATTTATAAACAAGCCCTTACTCTAAAGGCTCATTTACATCAATTTTACAACTATTTCCACTACACATAACATTTGCATCAAAATATAAGATTTCACTCATATCAACACCTGCTTTTTGTAATTTCATCCAAGCCTCCAAAGATCTTGATCCTGCAGTACAATGAAATACAACAGTTTTACCCTTTGGTAATTTTGCTAAAAGCTCTTTTGCACTCAATTTTTCAGCTTCAATATTTATTGAACCTTTAATATTTCCCTTTTTGAAATCTTTAGCTGGTAAAACATTTACTATTTGAATATTTTTTGGAACTTTATTTTCTAAAATAAGTGCTTTTAACCACTCACCATCAATAGTACCCTCATCACTTCCAAGTTTTGCTCCATTTTTACTAAACTCTTTTTTCTCTTTTTTGGGTTTATTATCAATATTTTTAGAAGCACTTGCTGTTGTTGGAAGAGACTCTTTTTTCCATTGAGGAACTCCACCTGCATAAACAACTACATTTTTATAATCCAAATCATAAAGCTTTGATGCGACAATATGAGATTTTTCACAAACAAATCCTGAGCAAAATACTAATATTTTTTCACTCTTATTTATAGGAAATCTTCCAACTAACTTATCAAAAGATGTGTCAGGAATTGAGATACTTCCAGGAATTGTCTCTTTTAAAAACATTGTGTATGGTCTTGCATCTACTAAAAGAGCGCTATTATTTTCATAATATGTTTTTGCAACAATAGTTCCAACTTCTAAATAACTTTTTTTAGACCACTCAGGTTCACCAGCACTATAAACCTTAACATTTTTATGACCCTTATTTTTTAATAAGTTTGCTACTATTGGACTTTTTGTACAGTTATAACCTCCACAAAAAACAATTAGCTCTTTGTTTTTATCTAAAGTTGATATCTGTTTATAATCCTCTTCAAAATTACTATCTTGAATATTTAAACTTGATGGAATTGTTCCTCTTTCATATTTTGCAGTTGGTCTTGCATCAATTAAAACTGCATCAACAGAACCTCTATTTCCAACTCCAATAGCTTTTTTTACATAAGTAAAATCAACTTCTTTGAGTTTATACTTTTGTATTAACTCTTTTACTTCACTTGTAGGCTCTTTTAAAGCAACAACTTCATTTGCATTTAAAAATACAAACATACTTAAAAACAATAGTGCACTCAATAATTTTCTCATTTTAAATCCTTTTTTTAATTCTATTTTTAAGCTCTACCGCTTAACATACCATATTGTGTCATTGGTTTTAACATATACACTTTTAGCAACCACCATATCCATCTCTCTTGAGTTGGATCTAATGGAAACGATGGTGCTGGTTTTGCACTCCAATTAAACTCAGCAAGCATAACTTTTCCAATATCTGTAATCAATGGACAAACTGTATATCCATCAAATTTAGAGCTTAACTCTTTTCCTTCCATTGCAGATATTAAGTTATCCACTAAAACTTTATACTGTTTTCTTACAGTTCCACCTGTTTTTCCCATAGGAACAGCAGCAATATCACCAAGTGAGAATATATTTTTATACTTAACATGTTGCAAAGTCTCTTTATCTACTGGAACCCAACCTCTAGCAGATCCAATTGCAGATTTTCCTATCTCATCAGGTGCTTTTTGTGGTGGTGTTATATGTAAAAAGTCATAAGAAACTTCAATATTTTGACTCTTTTTAATAACTTCATGCTCTTCTAAATCAGGATCATAAGCACCTTTTTCTTCCCAATGTTTATTAAAAATTGCTATTTTATTTGCTACATTTACCTCAACTAAATTATGATTTAAATGCCAATTCATATCTCTTGCTATAAACTGTTTTTCAATAGCATCAGCATACTCTTTAACACCAAATAATCTTCCACTATCATCATAATAATCTAATGAAACATTTGCTCTTGCTTTTGCTTCATTTAGTCTTGAATTCATAAGATACATAACTTTTTTTGGTGCTCCACCGCATTTTACAGCTGTATTTGGAGCTGTATAAACTGCTTTTAAATTTTCACCACTTTTTGCTCTTTGAATAAATTTTTGTGTCTCTTTCCACATATTTTCAGCAGTTTGAATATTGTAAACTGAAGTTATTGAATTATTATTAAAAACATTCAATATTTTTGAAGCATCACCATTTGTATAAGCTTCTCCAATATCTTCCAATCCTTTTATTGCAGCAAAATCAAGTTTAACTCCAGCAGCAACAACTAAAAAATCATATTTCAGAACTTCATCTGAAGACAAAGTAAGCTCATTTGAATCTGGATTAAAATCTACAGCAATATCAGAAATAAGTTTTACACCTTTTGGAAAAAAATCTTTAGTTTCATAAATTAAATCATCTTGTGAATCATAAACTCCTGATGCCAAAAGTGTAGTTCCAGCTTGATATGATACAGATTTAGGATTTGGTTCAATCACTGTAATATCAGGATCTGTTAAACTATTCGCTAATCTAGCAGCAGTAGAAACACCAGCTAATCCTCCACCAACAATTACAATTTTTCCTTTTGCTTCACTAGCGCTTGCAACAGTTGCGGCACTAGCTTGTGTCCCTCCAGCTAAAAATGCTGCTCCACCAAGACCTGCTAATTTAAATGCCTCTCTTCTTGAAATTCCAGCTTTTTTTAGTTCACTATCTATTACTTCAAATGCTTTTTCAAACTCTTTATTTCTCATTTAATTCTCCCTTAAAAAATATAATGATGATATCCAATAAATTATAATAAATTACTTACTAATTATAAGTTATTTTTAATCTTATTTATTTGATCACCTTATAGTTACAAGCTTTTTCATACTCATTTTTATTATTTATATTTATAAACTCATTATCATCATCAAAATTTATAATTTGATATTTTGAATTTTTTACTAAATAGTTTATTTTGTGAATATCGTTTTTGATCATTTTTTCAATAGTTTCATTTAAATTATTTGAAAATACTCCACAAAGATTGTGAGTTCTTTGAGATGTTTGAGCAATTGTAATATCAAAATTATTTGAATTTTTTAGAAGTTTTTTTATTGAAGATATTTTAATTAAAGGTGTATCAACTGTTATTATAAAAACTTTATCAAATTTTTCAAGTATTGTTTGGAGTGCAAGAATTGGAGAGTAGATATCTTGATTTTTATCTAAAATTAGTTTTGATTTATCTTTTAAAAAATCAAATTTATCATTTTTTGAAGAGATATAGATATCTTTAAAATATGGTTTTAATCTATTAAATTGAAACTCTATTAAAGAGTTTGAAGAAGAAAATGGAAGAAGAGATTTATCTTCCCCCATACGAGAGCTTCTTCCTCCACTTAAAATAACACAAGGTATTTCAAATGGATTTATATTCATAATTATAAACTTCTTGGGTCTGTAATATATCCAGAAATTGCACTTGCAGCTGCAACAGCACTATTTGCTAAATATATTTTAGAACTTCTACTTCCCATTCTTCCAACAAAATTTCTATTTGTTGTAGAGATACAAACTTCACCATCTCCTAAAATTCCCATATATCCACCTAAACATGCACCACAAGTTGGATTTGAAACAACTGCTCCTGCATCAACTAAAGTATCAATATATCCAAGTTTTGTAGCATCTCTTAGAATTTTTTGAGTACCTGGAGTTAAAATAAGTCTTACATGCCGTGCAACTTTTTTATCTTTTAAGATTTCAGCAGCAACTTTAAAATCACTCAATCTTCCATTTGTACAGCTTCCAATAAATACTTGATCAACTCTTATATTATCACTTACTGCTTGTGAAACTGAGTGACCATTTGATGGTAAAAATGGATATGCAATTACAGGTTCAAGTTTTTCAACATCTATCTCTATTACTTGACAATAGTTTGCATCTTCATCGCTATAGTGAATTTTTGGCTCTGCTCTTAAGCCATTGTTATTTTTAGCAACTGTATCTAAAAACTCTTTTGTAATCTCATCGTATGCAACAATTCCATTTTTTGCACCTGCTTCAATAGCCATATTACATAAAGAGAATCTGTCATCCATGCTTAAATATTTAATTGTATCGCCTGTAAACTCTAAAGCTTTATATAATGCTCCATCAACACCTAAAATCCTAATAATTTCAAGTATTAAATCTTTTCCAGTTACATATTGTGATGGTTTTCCTTTGAATACAACTTTGATTGATTCAGGAACTTTAAACCAGTTTCCACCTGTAATCATTCCAAAAGAGATATCTGTGCTTCCCATTCCTGTAGAAAATGCTCCTAAAGCACCATGAGTACATGTATGAGAATCAGCTCCAATAATTACATCACCAGGTATTACTAAACCTTTTTCAGGTAAAAGTGCATGCTCAATTCCCATATCTTTTTCATCAAAGAAATTTTTTAAATCGTGCTTCATTGCAAAATCTCTTGAAATTTTTGCTTGATTTGCACTTGCAATATCTTTTGCTGGAATAAAGTGGTCTAAAACTATTGCAAAACCATCTGGATTTGCAAGTTTTTCAAAGCCACCATCTTCGAAAGCTTTTATTGAAATTGGAGTTGTAATATCATTTCCAATTACCATATCAATTTTGCTTCTTACAATCTCTCCAGCAAAAACTTTTTTTCCTACATGCTCACTAAATATCTTCTCAGTTATTGTTTGACCCATTTTTTTATCCTAATTATTTTTTATTTTTTTGAAAATTTAGCATCGATTATAACTAAATTTGTTTAAGCTTTTTCTTTTAGCTTCTTCTCTTTTATGCTTTCCATAATTTGCATATAAATTATAATTGCAACAGATAAATTAATCATTACATCAGCAAAATTAAAAATTGCAAATTCAAAACCATAGTGCCAGTAAAAATAGTCAACAACAGCACCATAAGTAAATCTATCCAAAATATTTGATAATCCACCAGCTGCTAATAGTGCAATTGATATGTAATATTTATAAAAAATATCTCTATTTTTTAATAAATATATAACTCCAATCAAAACTATAAAAAGTTGAATATATTTTAAATATGTATCTAAAAAAGAGAACATAGAGAATGCAACACCATAGTTATATGCTAACTTTAGACTCATCACACTTCCATTTGCATCCCATCCAAAATTTGCAAAACCAAATTTAACAATTTGATCAATTATAAAAACTGCTATGAAAATAGTAAGAGCTATTTTTATCTCTTTTCTCATTTTATAACTCTTTTTTAAAAAACTCAACTAAAAGATTCATTGAGCTCTCAACATCTTTTTTATTTTTACCTTCAAGCAAAAGTCTAATTTTGTTCTCTGTTCCAGAGTATCTAATAAGATCTCTTATCCCTTTTTCTCTTATTGGTTTTAAAATCTCTTCTAAACCTTTAATATCTTTAAGTGGAATTTTCTCATTTACTTTTAAATTTACTAAAATCTGAGGATATAGAGAAAATGGATTTAAAACTTCACTAGCTTTTTTCTTAGATTTAATAATCAAAGCTAAAACTTGAAGTGCAGAGGCTAATCCATCTCCTGTTTTTGCTGCATCTGAAAAGATTATATGTCCACTTTGTTCTCCACCAAAATTTAAACTATTCTCTTTCATCAATTCAAGTACATATTTATCTCCAACATCGCTTCTTAAAAGTTTAATTTGGTTTTGATTTAAATAGTCCTCTAAAGCTTTATTTGACATAACAGTTGCAACACAAGCATCACCTTTTAGAAGTTTCTCATTTTTTAAATATACACTTAATGCACCTATTAATTTATCACCATCAACAATATCTCCATTTTCATCAACAACAACTAATCTATCAGCATCCCCATCAAGTGCAAGTCCAATATCAGCTCTATACTCTTGAACTTGCTTTGCAACATTTTCAGGATGCATAGCTCCACAATTATCATTTATATTAAATCCATTTGGTTTATTATTAATTGTAATTACATCAGCCCCAAGCTCTTCTAAAATTGTAGGTGCAACTTTATATGCAGCACCATTTGCACAATCAAGAACAATTCTAAGTCCTTTTAGTGTTAAATCTTTAGGAAAAGAGCTCTTAATTGAAACAATGTATCTTCCAATAACATCATCTATTCTCTTTGAAGAACCAATATTTTTTCCTGTTGCTTGATTTGATTGTAATTGCTCACACTTATTAAAAATCTCTTCAATAGATTTTTCTGCTTCAACACTTAGTTTATCTCCATGATTATCAAAAAATTTAATTCCATTGTCTTCAAATGGATTATGTGAAGCACTTATCATGATACCAGCATCACATCTCATGCTCTCTGTTAAATAAGCAATTGCAGGAGTTGGCATAGGTCCAATTTGAATAACATCATATCCAACCGATGTAAGACCACTTACAAGTGCATTTTCAATCATATAACCACTTCTTCTAGTATCTTTTCCTACAAGTATCTTATTTGTAGTTGAGTGCTTTCTAAAATGAATTCCAGCAGCTTGTGCAAGTTTTATTACGGTTATTACATCTAAAAACTCTCCAGCTTTTCCTCTAACTCCGTCTGTTCCAAATAGTTTCATTAAATCTTCCTAAAATTAAACTCAATTTAAGTTATTTTGGGTAGTATTCTATCCTTTAAAAATTTACAAAGAGGTTAAAAAAATGGCAAATCATAAATCTTCTGAGAAGAGAGCTAGACAAACATTAGTAAAGACTGAAAGAAACAGATTTTACAAAACAAGAATTAAAAATATCACTAAAGATGTTTTAAGTGCAGTAGAGAGTGCAGATAAAGAGAAAGCTGTTGAAGCTATGAAAACTGCAAACAAATATATTCACCACTGCGTTTCTAAAGGTATTTTAGCAAAAGGTACAGCAGCTAGAAAAGTAAGTAGACTTCAATTAAAAGTAAACGCTATATAATTTATGCTAAAAGACAAACTCCAACCATTTATTGCTAGATTTGATGAGATAACTCAATCTTTAATGAGTCCTGATATAACTAGCGATATTAAAAGAATGACATCTTTATCAAAAGAGCAATCAAGTATTGAACCAATTGTAGAAAAAGCAAAAGAGTACATAAAAGTTCTTGAAGATATTGAAGAGAACAGATTGATGCTTGATGATAGTGAACTTGGAGATTTAGCAAAAGAAGAGTTAAAAGAGCTTGAGCTAAAAAAACCAGTTTTAGAAGAAGAGATAAAAGTTTTAATGATTCCAAAAGATCCAAATGATGATAGAAATATCTATTTGGAGTTAAGAGCTGGAACAGGTGGAGATGAAGCTGCACTTTTTGTTGCTGATTTGTTTAGAGGCTATTTAAGATATGCTGAAAACAACAATTGGAAAGTTGAAATTATGAGCTCAAGCGATAGTGAAGCTGGTGGTTACAAAGAGATAGTAATTCTAGTAAAAGGTGACCATGTTTACTCTAAACTAAAGTTTGAGGGTGGAACTCACAGAGTTCAAAGAGTTCCAGCAACAGAATCTCAAGGAAGAGTTCACACTTCAGCAATTACAGTTGCTGTTATGCCTGAAGTTGATGATGTTGAAGTTGAGATAAATGAAAACGATTTAAAAATCGATGTAATGAGAGCTAGTGGAAATGGTGGTCAATCTGTAAATACTACAGATTCTGCTGTGAGAATTACTCATATTCCTTCTGGTATTGTTGTAACAAACCAAGACCAAAAATCTCAACACAAAAATAAAGAGAGAGCTATGAAGGTTCTTAAAGCAAAACTTTTCGAAATTGAGATGGAAAAAAAGATGGAAGCAGAGGGTGCTAACAGAAAAGAGCAAGTTGGAACTGGTGATAGAAGTGGAAGAATTAGAACTTATAATTTCCCACAAAATAGATTAACTGATCATAGAATCAACTTAACTCTTTACAGACTTGATTACATTTTGCAAGATGGTTTGTTTGATGAAGTGATTGATCCTCTTATTGCTGATCATCAATCAAGACTAATTGAAGCAAACGGTTTATAAATAAAGGCTATTTTACTCTATTTTAGAGTATAGATAGTTTTTGTTTTTTAAGCATAAAAAAAGCCCAACTCCTAGGAGCTGGGCTTTTTTATTGGAAATAACAAATCTTACAATCTTGATTCGTATCTTCTTAGCATATATAATTTTTTAAGCATTTTCTTTCTAGCAGAAATTTTTTGTTTCTTTCTAATCTCTGTCATAGGCTCGAAATATCTTCTTGCTCTAGTTTCAGTTACGATTAGGTTTCTGTCGCATTGCTTTTTAAATCTTCTATACGCTTCGTCAAACGATTCGTTATCTTTAACTTTAATGCCTGGCACTAAAATCACCCTCTTTCTTTTTAAATTTGAGCTTTGATTATATTTAAAAAAATCTTAATATCTATTTAACCTATCTTAATATAAAATAATTCTTTTAAATAAAAGGAATATATTTTGAATTTAACACATATTGATGAGAATAATAGACCAAAAATGGTAGATGTTTCCAATAAAAATGATACAAAAAGAGTTGCAGTTGCAAGTGGAAAGATAACTATGAGCAAAGAGGCATTTGATGCAATTAAAAATAATATTGTAAAAAAAGGTCCAGTTCTTCAAACAGCAGTTGTTGCTGCTATTATGGCAACAAAAAAAACAAGTGAATTAATACCTATGTGTCACCCTCTTTTATTAACAGGAATAAATTGCGACATTGAAGAGTTTGAAAGTGAGCATAGCTTCAAACTATTTGTAACTGCAAAACTAAATGGTCAAACAGGAGTTGAAATGGAAGCATTAACAGGTGTTAGTGTTGGGCTTTTAACAATTTATGATATGGTAAAAGCTATTGATAAATCAATGATAATTTCAGATATTCAGCTTGAGAGTAAAAGCGGTGGTAAAAGTGGAGATTTTGTAAGATGATAGATTTAAGCAATAAAAAATTAGAACTAAATTATCCATGCTCTTGGGAGTATAAACTTGTTGTTTTAGAGAGTTGCAATATTAAAAAATGTGTAAAAGAGATAGTTTTAGAAAGAGAACACACTATTAAAACATCAAAAACTAGTGCAAAAGGTAAATTTAAAAGCTACAACTTAGAGCTTATTGTTCACAATGAGGATGATAGAGTTGAACTTTTTAGACTTCTTGGTGAGCATAGTGATATAAAAATGGTTTTATAAAAATATACAAATTGATAAAATAACTCTACAAAAAAGCCTTTTTATATTATAAAAAATAAGAAAAAAGTAGCTCAATTCTCTTTTAGTGAGTCTGATAAAAATAGACTCATAGAGATGGCTTGGCAAGATAGAGTTTCATTTGATACTATTAAAGAACTTTATGGGTTTAGTGAAAATGAAGTAAAAAATATGATGAGAGATCTTTTAAAAAGAAGTAGTTTTAAAATGTGGAGAAAACGAGTTCAAGGTAGAGCTACAAAACACAAACTAAAAGTAAACTACAAAACAACTAGATTTCAATAAACAAAAGAGTTATTTCCAATTTTGGAAATAACTCTAATTAAAACTCAACAAGCTCTTTTTTAAATAGTTCTTGATTTAATTTTTTAATTGTTGTTTGATAAGCTTTTTTTATTTTCTCACTATCATCCTCTTTAACAAGAGATTTTATCTCATCTATAGTTTTACCCTCTTCAAAAGCAACAAATATTTTATACTCTTTTTTTGTAAACTTTCTTTTTAATACCTCTTGAAGCTCCTCTTCACTCTTTAGAGTTCCTACAAGTTTTTTTACATGTTTTTTTATTGAATTTTCAAAATTCATAATTTTGTTTTCCTTTTTTTAATTTATCCATTTTTTTAAATTTTCTATATCTTTATGAGAAGTCATATCAAGCATAACAGGGGTAATAGATACATAACCATCTTTTATTGCTTCAAAATCACAAGATGCATCAGGACTTGCTCTCCAAATAAGAGGATGAAGTCCAATCCAATAGTACTCTTCTCCTCTTGGATTTATGTGTCTATGAGCATCATTTCCATACTCTCTATATCCAGCTTTTGTAATTTTTATTCCTTTGCACTCATTAGCTTTTAGTGGTGGAATATTAACATTTAAAAACTTTCTTTCATCTAGTGGAAACTCTTTATTTGATATCTTTGTTACAAGATCTATAACAACACCGCAAGCTAATTCAAAACTTTCATCAACAATAAAACTTCTGCCCATATCTTTACAAACTTGAGATACCGCAATTGCTGGAACACCATGTATTACAGCTTCCATAGCAGCACTACAAGTTCCACTATATGTGATATCTTCTCCCATATTTGCACCAATATTTATACCACTTATTACTAAATCAGGTCGGTAACCATTTTTAAAAAGGTGACCTAAAGATAGATATATACAATCTGTTGGTGTTGCATCATCTATTTTATAAAACTCATCATCAAGACTAATTAATCTTAATGGTCTATCCAATGTCAAAGAGTGACCACATGCAGATTTGTTTTTTGCAGGTGCCACTACCATAATTTTTGCAATAGGAGATAATGCTTTTATTAAAGCTTTAAGTCCTACTGCATCATATCCATCATCATTTGTTAATAATATTTTTAGCAATTTTTTCCTTTATTTAATTCTCTATAAAATTTTCAAAACTTCCATTTGAAGAGAAGTTTATCTCAAAATTTGTATCATCTATTTTATCTATTCTTACAGAATCAATACCTAAAATTTGTAGTTTTTCATAAGTTAAAAGCTCACCATCATCTAGCTTTAAAACTTCTCTTAAAATCCACTCTCCAAGCTCTTTGTTTGAATAAGACATCAAAGCTTTTCCACCATCTTGACATATTTTTGATTTCATAATTTTTCCATTTGGTAGTCTTAAATCAAAAGGCTTATCTCTTGCTGGGAAAAAATCTGGATATTTTTTATGAATAATTGCTGGAACAGGAATATAAACTTCATTTTTATCTCTTTTTCTTCCTTTTGCATTCCATTGATTTAATCCACTTCTTTCATATACAATATAATTTTTACCATAAAGTGGAAGATAAATTGTTTGATAACTATTTTTTTGTTTTAAATTAAATCTGTCTATTTTATTTAAATATCCATCTAAAATATCAAGAGGATTTTCTAAAATATCAATATTAAATTCATATATAGTATTTACACTATTAAATCTTTTTGTTAATGTATTTTTTGATGTTAAAAAAGAGTACTCTTCTTCTCCATCATCAAAGCTAATTGAACCTCTGTTTTCTTTAATATTTTTTATTTTAGAAGTATTTATTAGTTTCATATCTTCTTCAAAAATTTTAAATTTTAAATTATCTCTTACAACACAGTGATAAATAGAGTTTTCTAAGTTATGAACTCTTTGTGTAAATTCAATCCTACTATTTCTTAGCTTTGCAATTGTTCTGATTTTATCTTCAAGTGGTAGATTTAAATAGAGTTCTTTATCTTTGCCAAATTCAGCTATTTTTTGAAATGTTTTATTATTTCCAGCTAAAAATGTTTTTAATCCTATTCCTAAATTTTGTTTTTTTGCATCAGCTGAAACATCACTTCTTGATAAATCTTCCGCATCAAAGGCTTTACAAAATATCTTTTCTGCAACCCTATAATATAGATATGGAATTTGTGATTCAGAAAATAGATTTGATAGACTACCAGCAATTTTTAAAAATTTTTCATATTCATCTTTTTGATATTTTTCTTGAGCATTAAAAAACATTTTAAACCTTTAAAAATGAACAATTTATTGATTTTGCAATCTCTTTTATAACTTCTACAACCACACTATTTCCAGCTTGTTTATAAAGTTGTCCATCTGCTATATTTGGTAACTTGAAATTTCTAGGAAAACCTTGAAAATTTAAACACTCTTTTGGAGTTAATTTTCTAATACCTCTATTATCTTTTATAATTGGCACATTATGTCCACCTGTTCCCATATTTGCTGTAAGCGTTGGACAAACTCCACTCTTATTTTCTCTAACATATTTTCTTCGCCATTGATAAATAGAGTCTTTATTTGCTACATCATCTTTTATTTTTTCAAAAAGTGGTTTATTGTTATAATAATATTTATCATCTATTTTTGTTTCAAACATATCATGAATTGATACGTTTTTATTTAAATTATTTGGAAAATCAAAATCAACATTATCCAAAAAAGCGACAATATAAATTCTCTCTCTATTTTGTGGAACTCCGAAATCTTTAGCATTTAAAACTTTTGAGTAAACTTTGTATCCCAAATCTTCAAGTGTCTGTTTTACAACTTTAAAAGTATTTCCTTTATCATGATTTAAAAAGCCTTTAACATTTTCTAAAAATATTAATTTTGGTTTATGATATGTAGCAATTCTAGCAACATCAAAAAACAGAGTTCCTCTTGTATCTTCAAATCCTAGCCTTTTACCAGCAATACTAAAAGCTTGACAAGGAAAACCAGCTAAAATAATATCGTGCGGTGGAATATCTTTTTCATCTATTTTTGTAATATCACCATATGGAACTTCTCCAAAATTTGCATAGTAAGTTTGCTTGGCATATTTATCAATCTCACTTGAAAATACAAATTCAATATTTTTGCCAAAGGCTTCTTGAAATCCAAGTCTTATTCCACCAATTCCTGCAAATAAATCTATTGCTTTAAGACTATTTTTTAAAAAAGATGATGAATTTAAATCTAAATTTCTTTGATTAAAATGACTATTTTCAAACTTTGTCAAAATCTTCCTTTTTTAATTTGAACTATAACAAAAAAATAGAGAATTATCAAAATATATTACAAAATGAAATACTTTTAAAACTTTATTTAGCATCTATTATATAAACCCCTTTTACTTTTAAAATCTCTTTTTCTAAATTATCATTTACCTTTATTCCGCTCTCCAATTCAATATCAGCCAATTTTGATTTTACTAAAATCTTTAGCTCTCTTTTGCCTTGATTATTTACTACTATATCAAATAGTTTGTGCATAATAGACTCATCATCACTAAGAGGAACAGCAATAGTTAAAGGTAAAACTGGCTCCTCTTTTTGTTTAATTTTAACCTTCTCTTTTTGTGCTTCATAAATTGTCTCTATTTTTAAAACATTCATTCTTGTAAATTGCTCTGTTTTTGAAATTCGAACCTTAAAAGCTATTGGTTCATTTAAATCAAAACTCTCTTTTAGCTCTTTTAATTTATCTTCAAATAGCATAAATTCAACTGTTCCATGGAAATCTAAAATTGATACAATTCCAAATTTACTACCTTTTTTTGAGATTTTTTCAACAATCTCCTCTATTTTTCCAACTATTAAAATCTGGCTACCATCTGCTAAATCATCAATTTGTGAAGATAAAGTATAGTTAATCTTATCAATTTTATCTTTGTACTCATCAAGAGGGTGTCCTGAAACATAAAAACCTAAACTAGCTTTTTCAAGCTCCAATATCTCTTTTTGTGAATATTCAGGAAGTCTTTCAAGCTCTATATCTATTGTTGTAAGTTCACTACTATCACCAAATAGTGATCCAAAAGCCATTTTTTTTGCACTTGAGGCTTTATTTGTTGCATCTAAAATTTTCTCTATTTGACTTAAAATTGCATTTCTTGAGTAACCAAAACTATCAAAAACTCCAGCTTTTGCCAATGATTCAATTACTCTTTTATTTACCTTACTTGAGTCAATTCTTGAAATAAAATCTGCTAAATCTTTAAAATCACCCTCTTCTCTTGCTTTTAAAATAGATTTAATGGCTACATCACCAGCACCTTTAATAGCACCCATTCCAAACATAACAACCTCTTTGCCATCTATGTTTGTAGCTGAAAAAACTAGGTCTGATTTATTTATATCAGGTGCAAATAACTCTAATCCTAACCTTTTTACCTCATCAACATATCTTACAACCTTATCTGTATTATCTTTTTCAAGCGTTAATAAAGCTGCCATAAACTCAGCTGGATAATAACACTTTAAATATGAAGTATAAAAAGTAACTAAAGCATAAGCAGCAGAGTGAGATTTATTAAACCCATATCCAGCAAACTTTACAATTAAATCAAAAAGCTCTTCTGCATAAGCTCTTGTAAATCCTTTTTCTTGGGCTCCATCTGCAAATTGACCTTTTAGCTTATCCATCTCCTCTTTAATCTTTTTACCCATTGCTCGTCTTACTAAATCGGCTCCTCCAAGCGAAAAACCTCCAACACTTTGAACAATTTGCATAACCTGTTCTTGATAAACAATTACTCCATAAGTATTTTCAAGTATTGGTTTTAAAACCTCTTCAAGCTCATCATGGAAGTAATCAATTTTTGCTCTTCCATGCTTTCTTTCAATAAAATCATCAAGCATTCCAGACTCCATAGGTCCTGGTCTATAAAGTGCTAAAACGGCAACAATATCCTCAAAATTTGATGGTTTTAATCTTTTACATAAATCCTGCATTCCATCAGACTCTATTTGAAATAGTCCTAATGTATCTCCTGTTTGAATTAAATCATAAACACCTTTATCATTTACATCTATGGTTTTAAAATCTATTATTTTTTGATGTCTTTGTTCTATTAATTTTATAGCCTCATCAATTACAGTTAAAGTTTTAAGTCCAAGAAAGTCAAATTTAATTAAATCCACATCTTCAATATATTTTCCATTGTATTGAGTAGCTATTGTATCAAGTCCACTTGGTTTAAATAGTGGTGTTTTATTCCAAAGTGGTTCATTTGAGATAACCACTCCAGCTGCATGAGTTCCAGCATTTCTATTTAATCCTTCAAGAGCCAAGGCATACTCCCAAACTCTTGCAGCTTGAGGATCTGCTTCACATAGCTCTTTTATTTTTGGCTCTTTCTCCCAAGATGAAGATAAATTTATTCCCAACTCATCTGGAATTAATTTTGCCATAGCATCAGCTTTTGCATAAGGCATATCTAAAACTCTTGCAACGTCTCTAATAACCCCTTTTGCTAAAAGCTTACCAAAAGTGATAATTTGTGCAACGTTTGCACGCCCATATTGCTTAACTACATAATCAATAATCTCACCTCTACGGCTTTGACAAAAATCCATATCAATATCGGGCATTGAAACCCTCTCTGGATTTAGAAATCTCTCAAAAAGTAATCCATAAGGAATTGGGTCAATATCTGTAATTTTTAAACTATATGCAACTAGACTTCCAGCAGCCGATCCTCTTCCTGGACCTACTGGAATTTTCATATCTTTTGCAACTTTCACAAAATCCCAAACAATTAACATATATCCAGGGAATTTCATATTATTTATAATATTTATCTCTGTTTCTAATCTATCTTTATACTCTTGATGTTTATTTTGTGGAACTAGTTTTAATCTATCTTCTAAACCTTTTCTACACTCAAATGCAAATAAAACCTTATCATTTTCTAGTGAATACTCATTTTGTGGTTCTGGGATTTCAATATTAAGTTCTTTTAATTTATCTCTTGTAAATTTAAAGTTTGGTGGAGTTGGATTTCCTAGTTTTATTGTAAGATTACATTTATTTGCAATCTCTTGAGTTGCTTCGATGGCTTCAGGAATATCTGCATAAAGTTTATAAATTTGCTCAGGAGATTTTAAATAAAACTCATGAACACTATGTCTTAATCTATTTGGATCATCATAGAGTTTATTCATTGCAATGCACATAAATGCTTCATGTGCATCAGCATCTTTTTGCTCTAAGTAGTGAGTATCATTTGTTGCAACTACTTTTATTCCAGTCTCAGCAGAGATTCTTAAAATCTGGTCATCAACAAAAAGTTGATCACTAATTCCATGTCTCATAATCTCTAAATAAAAATCATCTCCAAATATCTCTTTATATTCCAGTGCTACTCTTTTTGCCTCTTCATAACCCTTTGAACCATTTTTTACATTTCGTTCATTTTGAGTATTTAAATGCCAATTAACTTCACCTTGTAAACAAGCAGCACTACAAACAAGACCAGAACTATGCTCTTTTAAAAGCTGTTTATTGATTCGGGGATAGTAATAAAAACCTTCCATATATGCTTTTGAACTAAGATACATAAGATTTTTGTATCCCTCTTCATCTTTTGCATAAAGGCATAAGTGAAATCTTTGTCTATTTGTTTTATCACTCAAATCTTCACTATTATGAATATAAGCCTCCATTCCAATTATTGGCTTTATTCCTTCAGCTTTCATAGCGTTGTAAAAATCTATTGTTCCAAACATATTTCCATGGTCAGTCATAGCAACGCTTGTCATTCCAAGCTCTTTAATCTTTTTAGCTAGTGGTTTTATTTTGTTTGCACCATCAAGTAGTGAATACTCTGTATGCAGATGTAAATGTGTAAATTGTGGTATTTTTGACATATTCTATAAATCTTCTATTTTATTTTTTAAGTAAAGATTTTATCTAAAATTTTATTGAGAAGATATTAATATAATATAAGCCCTAAGAGAGCTTATATTAATTATGCTAAAAGTCCTGTTTTAACTTGAAAATAAATATCATCACCTTTTAAAGTTTTTACTATCTCCAAAGCAAAATCAACAGCAGTTGCTGGTCCTCTTGAAGTGATTACATTATTATCAGTAACAACATTTTTATCATCACGATAACCATCATCTTTTATCTTTTTTTCAAAACTAGGATAGCAAGTATAGTTTTCGTTTAAAACTCCTGCTTTGTGTAGTGCATAAGGAGCTGCACAAATAGCTCCTATTTTTTTGTTTTTCTCTTTAAACTCTTTTAAAAGTCTTTGAACGTCTTTATCTTCTGCTAAAGTAAAAGCATTTGGAAGACCACCTGGAAGAACTATCATATCAAAATCACTTGAATCTACTTCAGTTATTTTTTTATCCATCTCTATTTTAATATTATGAGCACCAACTAAGTTTTTACCTTCAACTCCAGCAGTTATAACTTCAATTCCCGCACGACGGCAAATATCAATTATACTAACAGCTTCTATCTCTTCAAAACCATTTGAAATTGCTACTAAAATTTTTGACATAAAATCTCCTTTATTAATTTTCTAAAATATTATATATAAAATTGTTTATAGTAGCTTATATAAAGTTGTTGTAAGTATATTTTAAATAAAATCTTAAGAATTTATAAAGAGGATAGCATATGTCTAAAAAGTTTTTAAGATTTTCAATTCTTTTGGCAGTTATTTCTGTATTCGCAGGGTGTAGCCATAAAAATAAAGATACTAAATCTGAATATGATAGAGTTAAATCTATGAGTGATGGTATGAACATTGCAAACTTTAAACAAAACAAAGTTGTAATGCAAAACACTCTTGAAGCAACTATAGCTTCTTTGGCTACTCAGATGGTAACTAATAGAAAAGTTGATACAAACAAATCAATTATTGTAACTTCTTTTGTACAACTTGATAAGTTTAAACAAACTTCAGAGTTTGGAAGAGTTATAGGGGAGAGTATGATTGATGAGCTTTCAAATAAAGGCTTTAGCGTTACAGAGTTTAGGGGACAATTAGCAGTTTCTGTAAATGATAAGGGTGAATATTTTCTATCAAGAGAGAGAAAAAGCTTAAAAAGTGAAATTCCTAGCAACTATGTTGTTGTTGGAACATACTCAAGACAGCTTGGAAAGATAATTCTAAATGCAAGAATTATTGATAATATCACTGGAAAAGTAATCTCAAGTGCAAGAGCTACATATAATCACAATTATGCAAATGATTGTGTTATATTTGGTGATTGTCCACCTTTAAGAACAATTAAAATAGTTGATGAGAAGAGATAAGATGCCTCAACTATTTTTAAAGAAGCTAGGGCTAATTTTAGCTCTAGCTTTTTTTTCTTTTTTTCTTGTATCTTGTTCATACAAAAACCCAATTACAAAAGCTACAAATTTTCACTTAATGATTACAAATATGGTTGATAAACCATCTTTAAATTTAAGTAGACATATCTATTTGGATGATGTTGTTTTAGTTTCAGACTTTGTAAATGTTGATAACTTAAAAAATCGTTCAGAACTTGGTTTTTTATTATCAAATATGTTAAAAGATACATTGGCTTCAAAAAATATTATTACTAGAGAAGTTGAACTTACAAAAGAGTTTGAGTTTGGTAAAAGTGGTCTGAATGTTTTAACAAGAGAGCATAAAAAGATATTATCAGATGAAGTTGATTCAAGATATGCACTTGTTGGCTCTTACTCAATTACAAGTAAAACTTTAAATATTTTTATAAAATTAATAGAGCTTAGAAGTGGAAATATTGTAGGTAGTGCATTTGAGAGAACACAAATTGATGATGAGATTTTAAATCTCGAAGGATTTCTTAATCCAGAAAATCAAAAAGAGCTTGAAAAAGAGAAGTTCTTAAGAGAGAATACTAGAAGACCTTTGGTTTTATAGTATCTCTTGAATTAGAAATTGAGGTTTAACAACTCCTCTAAACTCATTTTTTGATATTGACAAAACCAAATCTAAACTCTCTTTTAAATCTAAACTCTTTTCGTTAAATTTAATTGCTTCAAATAAATATCCATCACTATTTAAAATCAACTTTAAATGATTTTTATCTCTTCCAATTAGTTCATATTTAATTAAATTTGCATTTGAAACTTTAAATATAGGTCTCTCATTCTCTAAACCATATGGTTCAAAACTCTCAATAATATCTAAGAACTCTAAATCAACACTTTGAACATCTAACTCACCCAAAGTTTCAAGCTCATCGTGAAGATTATCTTCAAAGTTATCTAAACTCTTATTTATAATATCTTTAAACTCTTCAAGTTTTAAAGCATTCAAAGATAATCCAGCTGCATTTTTATGACCACCAAAACCATTTAAAATATCTTTTGCATTTGAGATTAAATCATAAAGATTTATTGAAGAGTTTGCTCTAGCACTACCTTTTGCAAGATTATCTTTTATTGAGAATATAAAGGCTGGTTTTTTATATTTATTTGATAATTTTGAAGCAACTATTCCTATTACTCCTTCATGCCAATCTTCACCCCAAACAACAATTGCTCTATCTTCATTTTTAATCTGACTTTGTGCTTTTAAAGTAATCTCTTCTTGTAGTGCTTTTCTATAATTATTTAACTCATCCAATAAAGCTAAACTCTCATAAGCACTATTTTGTGATTTTGATAATAAAAACTCTAAAGCAATAGATGCATCATCCATTCTTCCAGCACTATTTATCTTTGGTGCTATCATAAATCCAACATCATCAGATGCCAAAATATCTTTTGCTAAGCTTTGATTTAATAGTTTAAAAGCCTCTCTTGAAGAGAGTTTCATCTTCTTTAAACCCTGTTTTACCATTGTATAATTAAGAGTTGTCATTGGCATAATATCTGCAATTATTGCCAAAGATAGAAGATCTAAAAAACTTGACATATCAACATTTAAATTCATCTGCTTTTTTATTGCAGCACAAAAATACCAAGCTACTTGAGCTCCACAAATCTCTTTAAACTCAAAATTGCAATCTTTTTGTTTTGGATTAATAATTGCAAGAGCAACTGGGAGTTTATCTCCTACAGTGTGGTGATCTGTTATGATTAAATCAATATTTTTATCTTTTAAAATGATAGATGCTTCATAAGCACTTATTCCATTATCAACTGTAATTACTAAGCCACTATCTATCATATCTGCAATTTTAGGAGATAAGCCATATCCATGTTCAAATCTATTTGGAATTATATAATCAACTTTTACACCAATAAAGTCAAAAAACTCTAACATAATTGTAGTTGATACAACTCCATCAACATCATAGTCACCAACTATAGTTATTTTTTCCTTGTTTTCTATAGCCTCTTTAACTCGTTTTGATGCAATATCTATATCTTTAAAACTGTTTGGAGATGGTATTGATGCAAGCTTTGAATATGGATTATTCAAATGTCTTGCATTTAAGATTTCAAAAAGCTTCTGCTTTGTAATTTTCGACATTATTTTGGTTTATTAGCCTGTTTTACAAACTCTAAAATAATTGGATTTGGTGTCTCTAAGTGAGATGTAAACTCTGGATGGAACTGTACTCCAACAAACCAAGGATGATCTTTTAGTTCAACCACCTCAATAAGCCCATTTGACTCTCCACTTACAATCATTCCAGCCTTCTCTAAAGCCTCTTTATATTTTGGATTTGCTTCATATCTATGTCTATGTCTTTCAAAATATTGATCTTTGTCTCCATAAGCTTTTTGTAATTTTGAGCCTTTTAGCGGAGTAAATGGATACTCTCCTAGTCTCATAGTTCCGCCCATTGGTGATTTACTAGTTCTTAATTGTTTATGTCCACTTTGATCTATAAACTCATCAATTAAATATATCATTGGATTTGCTGTGTTCTCATCAAATTCAACAGAGTTTGCATCTTCAAGTCCTAAAACATTTCTTCCAAACTCAACAATTGATAGTTGCATTCCAAGACAAATTCCTAAAAATACAATATTATTCTCTCTTGCATATTGAATAGCTTTTAATTTACCTTCAACACCTCGTGCTCCAAATCCACCAGCAACTAAAATTGCATCAACATTTCCAATAACTTCATAAACACCTAAATCTTCAATTCTTTCACTATCACACCAATGAATATTTATTTTTGTATTTAAGTGAGCTCCAGCGTGAATTAGTGACTCAACTAAAGATTTGTATGACTCTTTTAAATCAAGATATTTACCAACTAAAGCAATATTAACCTCATCTTGAGGAACTAAAATATTTTTAACTAAAGTATCCCATTTTTCCATATTTGGTTTAATTTTAATATTAAAATGCTCTTGAAGAGGGTTTAAAATACCATCTTTTATAAAATGTAGTGGCATTTGATAAATAGATTGAGCATCACCAGCTTCAATAACTGCATTTCTATCAATATCACAAGATAGTGCTAATTTATCTTTTAAGGCTTTTGGTAACTCTTTTTCTGTTCTACAAACTAACATATGAGGAGTAATTCCAATTCTTCTTAACTCTTGAACTGAGTGTTGAGTTGGTTTTGTTTTAAGCTCACCAGCTGCTTTAATATAAGGAACTAAACTAACATGAATATTCATTGTATTTGTTTTTGGAAGTTCATGTCTAATAGATCTAATAGCTTCTAAAAATGGAAGACTCTCTATATCACCAACTGTTCCACCAATTTCAATAATTAAAAACTCATTCCCTTCAGCAGCAGCAAAAATTCTACTTTTTATCTCATCAACAACATGAGGAACAACTTGAATAGTTTTACCAAGATATCCACCTTCCCTCTCTCTTTTAATTACACTTTGATAAACCTGACCAGTTGTAAAACTATTCTTTTTTGTTAAAGTTCTATCTATAAATCTTTCATAGTTTCCTAAATCAAGGTCAGTTTCAGCTCCATCAGCTGTTACAAAAACTTCTCCATGCTCTAATGGACTCATAGTTCCAGGATCCACATTTAAGTACGGGTCAATTTTTAACATACTTACCTTAAAACCAGATTGTTTTAAAATTGCAGCAATGGATGCAGAAGTTATTCCTTTTCCTAAAGAACTTAAAACACCACCCGTTACAAAAATGAATTTTGTCATAAAAATACTCCGTTAAATTTAATAAGTTTGAAAAATAT